>JAYVDU010000361.1:0-12338 GCA_043749245.1 Bacteroidota bacterium
TCATTCATGAAGTCTAAAATATTCTCACCCCTAAAGATATAATTCAAAGTATTGATTTTACTCAAATATAGTTATTATTTAAGGTAGTAAGTCTATAAAATAATAATACCTGATTTAAAACCTACTAAAATATTTTTGAAGTACATACCTGTTTTTATTTATTAATTAATAATGTTAAATAGGATAAATAAAAATTACTACTGATAATTAATGCTATGGAAATAGCAAATGTGAACATCATTGATAATGGAATTTTTTTAGCATGAAAATTTGTGTCAACCGCCTTAAAAGCGCTTTTTACTGGTCCAATAATGTAAAATATATTTATAATTGAACCTAATAATAAAAAGATGGCGGAAGCGTAATAGTGAGTATGCCACTCTTCAATTAACATTAAATCTTTACTATAGTAGCCAGCTAAAAAGGGGAACCCTGAAATTGACAATCCACAAACGGCAATAACGAAAGCAATGAATTTTGTTGATGGCATTATTTTAGCAATTTCTTTAACCGAGGTTGTTTTATATACACTATTATAAAAACCAGCAACATAAAACAAACATGATTTGGCAATAGCATGAGTTACAATATGCAGTGTGGCTGCCATTATTCCAGTTTTTGTGCCAATAAGTATAGCCAAAATAATATACGACAATTGACCAACTGTTGAGTAGGCAAAACGCTTTTTTAAATCATCGGTCGTTAGTGCTTTATATGCTGTATAAACCGCTGTAAAACCACACAAATATATTAGCCAACCTCCAGTTAAAAAATTAGACGTAATCAAATGCACATAATCTAAACCAAAAATATAAACTGCGATTTTT
This sequence comes from Bacteroidota bacterium, assembly GCA_043749245.1. Taxonomy (GTDB): domain Bacteria; phylum Bacteroidota; class Bacteroidia; order B-17B0; family Aurantibacillaceae; genus UBA4416. The sequence goes on from JAYVDU010000361.1 coordinate 828, forward strand.
ATTAAAGCAATTGAACCAGTTTTAACATTGGCTACAGAATGTATTAGCCCACTCACGGGCGCAGGTGCTGGATTAGTTCCTGGTAACCAAGTATGAAAAGGGAATACCGAGTTTTTAGAGATACCGATAATAAACATAAATAATAAAACTCCTCCAAACATAGGACTGATATTATTGCTGCCTAATGTCCCAGTTTCGTCAAACGTACCATGACCAATTAAATTTTGAGTAATAAGAATTGCCGGTAAAAAAATTACAAACGAAGGTACTATCGTTTGCTTTATGAAGTTTTTACCAGCTATAATTGATGCCGGATTACCTCGTAATTTTATAAGTGGATAGGTAAGAGGAATACCAATTACATAGAACACAAATAGAGTTGTTAAGTTACCCGCACAGGCATTTATCATTGCAACTGATAAGAGAATATTCAGATACAAGAAGAACTCTGTTTTCTTTTTCTGAAAATGGTATTTTGTGAACTCATAACTGTAAATGACTGAAATTAGCCATGAACAGCTTATGAGAATTAAAAATATTTTTGAAAATCTATCAATTGTAATAATAAATTCAAGTGGATCATAGGAATAACTAGTATTAATTTCGCAATTAAAGGATAAAATAATTGATGAAATTGAAATTAAAACAGAAATTGCATAATAAAGGTTTCTGTTCTTACTTTTTATTGGTAAAAATGCCAGGGCAAATATTGGTGAAAATAAAATAATTAAAAATATTAGCATATTATTTTTTTGAATTTTAGATTAGTTAATGAGGTCGAATGAGTGAAATATAAATTTTATATTTTCGGGCTTCTAAATTCTAAAAATACAAAATAGTAGGTTCAAAGATTCTATGCTCTTGTATAAACTTCATTTTACACAATATTAATTTAAATTAACACCCTCCCTAAAAAGCCCTAATGCTTCATTTATGTTATTGAGTTCATTTTCGGTATGTTTTAATCTTGCCTGAAAAATCATATCCCATTCGAGATTAGGTATAGTTTGAATAATTCTTTTTGCTGAAATTCCGTTTTCCATTTTCTGTTTTATAACTTTTAATATTGCTTTTTCAACCATGGCTGGTTTCTCAGAACTTATTATACATTCGATTATTTTTATATGAAATTTCAGCATCAGATTAAGCGTTGTTTTCTTCTAATATAGACTCATGAATATATTCTGCTGTTGAAACACAAGTACAAATTAAATTTCTATCGCCTTGTGCATTATCAATTTTGGCTACTGTTGACCAAAATTTATTTTCCTGAACCCATTTTAATGGAAATACTGCCTTTTTTGTAGAGTAACTATGTTTCCAATCATCCGTAACAATCATTTTAATAATGTGGGGTGCATTCTTAATTACATTGTCTTCTTTACTTGCAAAGGATGCCATTTTAGCCTCTAAGTTTTAATAGATTTTTGTTAAAGCTGTTGATTTCATATGTTTAAATTATTTGTTTTTTAGTTGTCATATGGTTTAGCCAGTTTAGTCACTTCGACAAGCTCAGTGCATCGCATTGGTGTTTGTGTTTTGGCAAACAGGGCTATTTCATATGTCTAAATTGTTTGTTTTGATTTAGGTTTAAAATAGTTTTTCTTTATTTTAATTAGTTTATAGTGTTTGATCTGACTTTCTTGTATGCTGATATAACGCTTATCAATTTTTAAAATATCTGCGATAAATAGTACTACATGTTCGTTTATCTTACTTTCAACATTTTCAACTTTAAGATTTAATAGAAAATGTCCGTTTTTTTGAATGAATAATTCATTTTTAGGCGAACAGGGTATTACTTTTATTGGCTTAATCATACTCATATGCTAAGCATTTATTGCCATTATTTTATCTTTTATAAAGTTGATCGTATCGTCTATTTCAATTGTTTTGTTTACCTTATCTAATCCTTTAATGATGTTTATTTTTCTTTTAGGAATTTCAAGAACTGATGAAAGGAATTCTGTAATTAAGTTATTTGCCATACCACTTTCTGAATTATGAGTAATTGATACTATAACTGAATCTGTATTATTATTCCAAACAACTTTATCCTCCGTTGCTCCGCAATTTATTTTTGCTTTTATCTGTGCCATATCTATCATTTTTTATAGTTACTTTATTATTGTCGGTATGATACCTCCACCTTATGTAATTCAATAATTGGTTTTAAAAATTCTTCTAAATCATACATACATAATTGAGAAGCGGCATCACATAACGCTTTTTCAGGTTCAGGATGGGTTTCAATAAACATTCCATCAATACCACTAGCCGCTGCCGCTTTTGCCAATACAGGCAAAAACTCACGAGCACCCCCTTTTTTATCAGAACTTGGTATGCCATATTTACGCACCGAATGCGTTACATCAAATACAACAGGATATCTAATATTATTCATGTGGTAAAAAGCACGAGGGTCAACAATTAAATCATTGTACCCAAAAGAGTAACCTCGTTCTGTCAAAATCACTTGATCATTACCACTATCAATACATTTTTGTACAGGATGTTTCATATTATCAGGTGCAATAAACTGACCGTGTTTAATATTAATCACACGACTTGTTTTTGCTGCGGCTACTAATAAGGAAGATTGCATGCATAAATAGGCTGGTATTTGTAGCACATCACATACTTCTGCTGTTGCCTGAGCTTGGTCGGGAGAATGAATATCTGTTAACAACGGAAAGCCAAATTGTTGTTTGATTTTTGCTAATAATTTAACGCCTTCTATTAACCCTGGACCTTGGTAGTAGTTTAAACTACTGCGATTATCTTTGGTGAAAGATGATTTATAAATGACCTTGATATTTAAACGCTCAGAAATTTCTTTTAGTTTCTCTGCAGTTTTCATCATGATCAATTCATCCTCAATAACACAAGGACCGGAAATCAAGAATAATTCTTTACCTCCACATTCAATTTCACCTACCTTAACTATTTTCTTTTTCATACTAATACGTTGGCGTTAAATTTGACCATTCGATTTCATGATTTGAGTTAACTATTTCAAACAGTTTTTTTTCTTTTACAGACATTGGTAATGTGTTACAGTACAAAACGGAATTTTCGGAATGATACACATTAAATTTATGTAATTTAGTACCTGGAAATATAGCTTCAAAATCTTTTAATACCTCATTCAATTCTTTTTTGTGCGCTACTGATTCAGTCATTTTATTATACATAATACAACTACTTTCATTAGAAATTCGTTTCAAATTTTGTAAGTAAGCGCTAGAGGCAAATATTTGAGGGACATCATTATCAACAAATAAATCTGAAATAATTAAATCGTATTTATTTTCAGTTTTAATCACGTAATCAAATGCATCTGATTTAATAATTGATAAAAGGTTGTATTTATCAATATTAAAATATTTTTTTGCTAATTCAATGACTACTTCATCTTTTTCGATAGCAGTGATATGACAATTTATTTTGTATTTATCTCTTAGTAAAGAAATAATACTGCCAGCGCCCATACCTAGTATTAATACATTTTTGAACTCAAATTTATTAATATCAATTTTTTGAAAAAGTTGATTGAATATTATGTGTAATCCATCAAATGAATAATTTGCATGTTCACTATTTAAAACATACTTGCCTCTAGTTTGTATAACCTCTAAATAGGGCGTCACTCTACCATTTCTGGCTTCAATCATTAAAGGGTATATAAAACTGACTATATTTTTAATTCTTTTCATTTATTATTTCATTTTGGACATTAATTCTTTTATCGCTGCATCTAAATTGTCAGTATGACCTTTTAGTGAGTTTAGAAATATTTTTAAATGATATGTATATACTTCATCAAGTAGGGTGTTTTCTTTAGTTGCATTAACAAAACCCAATGTTTTTAATTTTTGCGACACAACCCTCTATTAAATTTTCCTTAGAATATGTCATTACAATAATTTACTTATAGGATTATTTGTTTGCTCCCAACACGTTAGCAATCCATCAAAATGAAGGCTTACCAAACGATACGTATCTGGAATTTGAGCAGGGTTTACATGATAGGTAACAATTCGAGTGCCATCGGGCATTTTCGCAAATTGTTTTTTTAAAAACAAGGCGTACTTTTTATAATTATCTGGATTTACTTCTATCATATTATCTAGTTTAGCAGTTCTATCAACATGTTCCTGAAATGAATTAAAAAAATAAAAGCTATCATATTTTGTGAAATCAATATTCATGATATTATCATTAATAAAGTTTACATTTTTAAAATGGTATTTATCAATCAAATTTTCGCAAAGTTCAACAAAGTGTTTTCTGTAATCTACTCCTGTATACAATGCCACTGTATATGCACTTGCCACAAAACAAAATTTACCTACACCACTTCCTATATCCAAAATACGTTGTTTAGGTTTTGTTACTAATAATTGTGCTGCTTTAATAGCAACATCTACTTCGGTAAAATGACGTTTTGACATTTTGCGAAGAGCTGCTGGATAAATCATATCAAATTCTTTATCCTTAATAGGCATGTTCAATTTTAAATATTCTATGATCATTTCTTTATCCATAATTTTAATGTGCCATCTTTACTTTCTTTAACTTTACTAAATGACCGCGGAACTTCAAAATTATTACCGTGATAAGTTACTAAACGAGTTCCCGATTTAGTTTCAGCTAGATGCTTTTCGGTATGTTTAAAGTAGTAAGCATATAAAGACGTTGCTAATTTTACTTCATTATTTAATCGTAAAGAGGGTATTATGTTTTCAAAAAACGGGTTATACAAATAAAAGGCATCAAAGTTTTTAAAGTCAATTTCAGTTATATCACCTTGCAGTACAATAGCATTCGCAATATTGAATTTAATTATGAGTTCATTGGCTATCTTTGCCAAACTTGGTCTATACTCAATACCACAAAAAAAACTATCGGAACATGTCGCACCTGCAATACAAAATTTACCAACTCCTGCACCAATATCTAATATTGTTTTTTTTCCATCTTCAGTTAACCAATCGGTTGCTGTATGTGCAATATGAAATGGTGTAAAAAAACGTTTAGATTTATCTTGAAGATATTCGGGAAGACTACTATTAAAGTTGTCTTCCGTTAATCCCAATTTATGTTTATTAAAAATATTAAGCACCAATTAATTTTTTATAAACCTCCGCAGATAATAATTCTGCTTTTTCAGTTTCATTTAACACTTTTACTTTGATAACCCATCCATCACCATAAGGGTCTTTATTTACTAATTCAGGCTCATCATTTATTTTAGAGTTAATTTCTATTACTATACCAGTTACAGGCATAAATAAATCTGATACTGTTTTTACAGCTTCAACGGTTCCAAATACTTTTTCTTTTTCAACGGTTTCATTTAGTGTTGTAATATCTAAGTAAACAATATCACCTAATTCTTTTTGAGCGAAATCAGTAATGCCAATTATTGCATGGTCGCCATCGAAACTAATCCATTCGTGGTCTTTTGTGTAAAGTAAATTTTTTGGGTAGATCATAAGTTGTTTGTTATAGTTTGTGGTTATGTTTTGTATTAATTTAGTTTGGCAACGTACACTAATTCATTACTTGTAAATAAGATGGAATAACGCACATTCATACCTCTTCCATTATTAATTTTAAATACCAATTTTTCATTTAATATGTTAGTGCTTGATTCTATTTTATAAGGCACTCCAAGGATTTCTGTCACATCATTTTTTGACATGCCTTTATAAAACCGCACTAATTGGCTCATAATGTTTATGACAAACTCTTTTGAAAAATTAGATACTGCTTGTTTGTGTTTTTCTTTCAATGGATGTAATTTTTGGACCACCATTAATGATTTCTTCGTTTGCGACATTTTTATACTGTTCAAAGTTTTTCGAGAATGATTGCGCTAGTTTTATAGCTGTTTCTTCATACTTATTTTTATCCTTCCACGTATTTATAGGATTTAAAATTTCTGAAGGAACATTAGGACATTCTAAAGGCATTTGTAAGCCAAAAATGTCGTGCTCTTGATATTTAGCATCTTTTAAATCACCATTTAATGCGGCTGTAATCATTGCGCGGGTGAAGCTTAATTTGATACGTTCGCCAGTACCATAACTTCCACCTGTCCAGCCAGTATTAATTAACCAAACATTAATTGATGAATCTTTCAATTTTGATCCTAATAATTCAGCGTATTGTGTTGGATGTAATGGTAAAAATGGTTTGCCAAAGCAAGCAGAAAAAGTTGTTTGAGGTTCTGTAATACCTACTTCTGTGCCTGCTACTTTTGCAGTATAGCCTGAAATATAATGATACATGGCTTGACCGACCGTTAGTTTTGAAAACGGTGGCAATACTCCAAAAGCATCAGCTGTTAAGAAGAAAATATTTTTCGGTGTTTTACCAATGGATGGTTCAACAGAATTATCAATAAAATGAATAGGATAAGCTGCCCGTGTGTTTTCTGTAGTTTTTACATTATCGTAATTAACTACTTGTGTTCCTTTAAAGAAGTTTACATTTTCTAATAATGTACCAAATTTAATGGCTCTAAATATTTGCGGTTCTTTTTCTGCACTAAGATTTGCACATTTGGCATAACAGCCACCTTCAAAATTAAATACCGAATCATTGTCCCAACCGTGTTCATCATCCCCAATTAATTTACGATTAGGGTCGGCTGACAATGTTGTTTTTCCTGTGCCTGATAAGCCAAAGAAAACAGCCGTATCATCATCTTTACCAATATTTGCAGAGCAATGCATTGATAACGCTTTATGTTGAATAGGAAGTAAATAATTTAATACAGTGAAAATTCCTTTTTTTATTTCGCCAGTATAAGCAGATCCACCTATTAAAATTGTTTTTAATGTAAAATTGATAATTGTAAAATTATGCGCTCTCGTAAAATCAATTTTCGGGTCTGCTTTAAATCCTGGCACACATAAAATTGTCCAATCAGGATTGAAATCTTTTAATTCTGATTCAGTAGGACGTAAAAATAAATTATGTGCAAATAAATTTTGCCAAGGGTATTCGGTTACAACTCTAATATTTAATTTGTATTTATCAGATGAGCAAGCATAAGCATCTTTGATGTATACATCTCTTCCTATTAAATAAGAAGTCATGCGGTCTTTAATTTTTTTAAACGTGTCAATAGAAATTTCGTTGTTGACATCACCCCACCAAATTGTTTTTTTAGTGGTTTCGTCCATTACTACAAATTTATTTTTAGGAGAACGACCAGTAAACTCACCTGTATCACACGCTAAAGCGCCTGTATCGGTTAATACACCTTGATTTAGCATTAAGGTTTCTTCTACTAAAGAAGGTACACTTAAATTCCAAAATGCATTTTTAACATTGCTTAATCCTAATTGATTTAATTCTTTATTTCTTTTATTCTTCATTATGATATTTTTTATAGTAAATTAGTTTAGATTAAAAAAATTATACTGCACTTAAATTTTTGCTGGCATACTTACCAGAGTTTAAATTTTCTTTTATCTCTGTAAACACTTCGATAGTTTTCTTCACATCAGCTAATGTATGAGTTGCTGTAGGGATTAAGCGCAGAATGATAATCCCTTTTGGTACTACCGGATATACTACCATTGAACAAAAAATACGATGATTTTCTCGAATATCTTTTACTAAAGATGTGGCTTCATCAATAGTTCCGTTTAGATATACAGGTGTAACAGGAGTTACTGTATCGCCAATATTTAAACCTGCTGATTTTAATCCACTTTGTAACGCTTTTGTAACAGTCCACAATTGCTCTCTTAATCCTTTATCTTTTCTAATTAATTCTAATCGTTTTAATAAACCAAACACTAAAGGCATTGGTAAGGATTTAGCATATATCTGAGAGCGCATATTGTATCTTAAATGATCAATAACATGTTTGCTACCTGAAACAAATGCGCCAATAGCTGCAAAAGATTTAGCAAATGTTCCAAAATACAAATCAATGTCTTTTTGCACACCTTGCTCTTCTCCTGCACCTCCACCAGAGGTGCCCATTACACCAATGCCATGTGCATCATCTACTAAAAGTGTAAAATCGAATTTCTTTTTAAGGGCCACAATTCCTTTTAAATCGCCCATATCTCCCCGCATTCCAAAAACACCTTCAGTTATTACTAAAATACCACCGCTCGTTTTATTGGTTATAGTTTTAGCATGCTCTAACTGTTTTTCAAGGCTTAACATATCGTTATGTCCAAAAACAAAACGTTTACCTACATGTAATCTTAACCCATCTATAATGCAAGCGTGAGCTTCGGCATCATACACAATCACATCATGTCTATCTACAATGCTATCGATAATCGATAACATCCCTTGATAACCATAATTCAATAAATAAGTATCTTCTTTTTTTACGAAAATTGACAACTCAGCTTCTAATCGTTCATGAAGATTAGAGTTACCTGTCATCATGCGCGCACCCATAGGATAAGCCAGTCCGTATAAACTTGAACCCGTAGAATCTGCCTGACGGACTTCCGGATGATTAGCTAAACCTAAATAGTTGTTTAGACTCCATACCAATAATTCTTTGCCGTTAAAAATCATTTTGTGGCCAATTTCACCTTCTAATTTCGGGAAGGTGTAATAGCCATGAGCGTAATGTGCATGTGCGCCTAAAGGCCCTTTTTTATTTTTTAGTTTATCCAGTATGTTCATTATTGTGAATTTTAAGACAAAGTTACCTTAAGGGCTTTTAATTAACTTTGACTAAAACTGATAAGACTATGTGATTTTGTTTGGGGGTTTAATGTGACTTAAGTCACATTTTAGGGAAATAGCATACTAAAGCTTACTTTTACACACCAAATTGTAAAACAATTTTCAAAATGCAAAGTATTGATTTTCCATTTGATAAGTTTAATTTTAATAGCGAATCTATTTTAGAGGGCTTGCCGGAAGAAGACGTTGCTTTATTAACTAAAAGTATGGTTACACACTCCTATAAAAAGGGGGAGATTTTGTTTAGAGATGGGAGTTATCCAACAGGAATTTATTTCATTAAAAAAGGGAAAGTAAAAAAATACAAAACTGATAAAGAAGGTAAAGAACAAATTTTTTATGTGTATCGTAAAGGAGAGTTTTTAGGCTACCATGCTTTAATTAGCGAAGAGAAATTTACAGATACAGCTAGTACAATTGAAGAATCTGTGATTTCATTTATACCTAAGGATGATTTTTTACAAGCAATACAAGCTTCATCAATATTATCAAATCGTTTGCTAAAAGTGATGAGTCATGAATTTGGTGTACTGGTAAATGGATTAGCTGTACTTGCTCAAAAAACAGTTAGAGAGCGATTAGCATTAAGTTTATTGGTATTAAGAGATAAATACAAAAAAGATAATCAAGAAAATAAACCAGTAGAGTTAGATTTGTCTCGAGACGATTTATCTAAATTTGTTGGAACTGCCCGTGAAACCTTGGTTAGGTTAATACGCGATTTTAAAGAAGAAGGATTGATAAAAACGAATGGTAGAAAAATTATACTTTTAAAACCTTTGGATATTTCTAAGATTGCAAATTTATATTAGTAATTCATTTTTTAGTTTATTATAATATTTAATTGTAGCAGGATCTGCCTCTTTCCCAGATAGGAAGGCAAGCAATAGAACCATAACTTAAATAAACGCAAAATTTCCTTCTTTTGGTTTTAAAACCTCTTTGCATTTTTTACATACTACTTCGCATAAATCGACATACACGATTGATGGATGGAAAACTATTTTTGAAAAAAGAAATATTAAGATTACTAATTTAAAATCTTTAGACAGTAATACTAATAACCTTAGTAGAAAAGACAAAATTTTGAATTGGTTTAATGTTAATGATATCAATGAAGATTATGTTATTATTGATGATGACAAATCTTTAAATGCACTTCCCGTATTTTTAAAGGATAAATTAGTTTTAACGATTGCTTTAATTGGATTAACCGGCCAACATTTAGATGAAATTAAATCAGTTCTTAATGTTGGATTACAGCCTGTTTAATTCTACTTTCGTTTATCAGTCGCTACCCAGTTATACTAGAGCATACAGATGGCTAAATAAAATTAGAATTAGTTATCCAACTATGTTTTATCATTGGCTAATTTTTAAATCCGTAATTTGATTGCGTGGCAAGAGCCTTATGAAGTGAGAGCTTCACGTGCGGTTCTGTGAGAGGCTTGGGCTGAAATGCCCTTGCCTACTTGACCTTTTGCAAATGCTTATACTACTGCGAGCTTTTTGTTTAGGTACTGTTATACCTAGCACGCCTTTTTATTTTTCACACAGGCACGAATCCACATGTCCACGAATTAGAGGAATTACTTAATGAACAACGACTAATTTTTTATTAATGATTTCAGACGAACTTTTGACAACCAAAGTATAAACGCCATTGTCAAGACAGCTTGCATCTATGTCCAATATGCCCTCCATTGTTTTATTAAGAACAGATTTTCCGTCAACGTCATATAAATCTATGATTTGCTTATCCATAGAATATGTTTTAAGAGTGAATTTGTCGCTTGAGGGATTGGGATAAATTGAAATTTGTTGTTTGACTTCGTAACTCTCAATTGCAACTGCGGTACAATTTAAAAGTATCGAAACGTTGTTCGCATTTCTATTTGTAATAGCAATGTCTGGTTTTGTGTCGGCATTTATATTTCCTGCCATTAGCGAGGCAGGAGAAGCGTCTGCTGTAAAATTTGAAAATGGAGCGAAACTACCAGTCCCTGTGCCTAACAATACCCACACGTTATTTGAACCACCGGCCACAGCCAAATCTATTTTTCCATCAAGATCAAAGTCGGCAGAGGTAATTCCTGTCGAGTAGTTGCCGACATGAAAAGAAAGTTTAGAGCCGAAACTGCCCGTACCGGTGCCTAAGAAAACCAATACACTATCATACATAGCATTGGCCAAGGCAATGTCCGGTTTTCCGTCTGAATCAAAATCAGCGGTTGTTATTCCGCGAGGGCTTCCGTTTATATACTTAACAGGCATAGGTGTGAATGTTCCTAATCCGGTGCCAAGAAGCATTGAAATATTGCTCGAGCCAGCAACTGAAATTGCCAAATCAGCTTTTCCGTCTAAATTAAAATCAGCCAAGGCAATTGATACAGGAGTGTCAACAAGGTTATAGTTGTTTGGCGAGCCAAAGGTACCCGTGCCTGTCCCTAAAAATATGGATATGTTCGAGGACCAAAAATTTGCAACAGCTAAATCTACATTAGAATCTCCGTTAAAGTCGCTTGTGACAACATAGTATGGCATTGATCCTGCTGTGATATTTGTCGCTGTCCCAAAACTCCCTGTACCATTACCTAACAGAATGGAAATATTATTTGAAGTTTGGTTTGTTACAACCAAATCAAGTTTTCCATCGGAATTGAAATCTGCACTTGCGACGTATCCCTCCACTATACCACGTCCAAATTGAATTACATTACTGATTAAATTTACGCGAAACAAAAACGTGTAAAAAATGAAAGGTGCTAAAGAGAA
>JAYVDU010000362.1:0-3861 GCA_043749245.1 Bacteroidota bacterium
GTCGTCTTTTTGTTTACGTCTATCAAACTTAACTGGAGTTTCTGCTGTAATCATCATATTTATTTAAGTAGCGAAAGTAAGGTTTTTAGGTTATTTTTGGGGGAAATTATATGATTAAATTACAACAAATAATAAATAATAAATGGTTTCCCTATACTTTTTTTTGTATTGCCATAGGGATCAGTGTTTTTCAGCACTATCGAATTTTTTCATTAGACATTATAGGGGTTCATGTTTGGAGACAAACCCAGACTCAAACTGTTATTCAAAATTTTGCTTTTGAGGATTTTAATATTTTAAATCCGAGATTGAATGATTATGGTACTCCCGATCGAATCTATAGAATGGAGTTCCCTCTTAATCAATGGATTATAGCGGGACTTTATAAATTTTTCGGTAATCATCTAATAATTACCCGATTGTTTTTTTTTATAACAACATTAGTTTCTATGATTGGCATTTATAAACTTATTTTTGAATTAACGGGTAAAAAGAAAACTTCAATGTTATCGGCTTGGTTCTTTTTATTTTCTCCAATTATTTATTATTACTCTGTTAATCCTATGCCGGATAATTTAGCATTATGCTTTAGTATTTGGGCTTTATTTTACTGGATAAAATATTTAAATTTTAATGTAAATATCTATTTTATTTTAAGTTGTGTGTTTTTCGCTTTAGGATTTGCAATAAAATTACCTTTTATAGTTTTTGGAGGAATGTATTTAAGTAAATTAATTAATTTAACTAGTTTAAGAGAAATAAAATTAAAATTTTTTTTAATTCCATTTGTGATTTCTTTTCCTGCTATAGTTTGGTATACATCTGTCATTGGCACATGGCATGGTAATGGCGTAGTAAAAGGAATTATAGGTAGCCAAACATCTTTTTTAAAGTTATTAGATATTTTACAATTTAATTTAATCTCAACGCTGCCAGAATTATTAATTAATTACGCTACGGTTCCAATATTTATAATTGGTTTCTATTTTGTGTTAAAAAAAGTAGACTATAAAAATAAGGTACACTTTTCTTTGTTGTCTATAGGAATACTTTGCATATTCTATTTTTTATTTGAAATAAACATGATTGATAAAATTCATGATTACTATTTGTTTCCATTTATGCCTATTTTATTTATAGTTATTGCTTTTGGTTTAATTGAAATTCAGAAAATGCCCTTTACAAAATTAAAGTATTTAATAATAATATCCTTTATTATATCACCTATAACGGCATATTTAAGATGTAATACTAGGTGGAATATATATGAACCTGGTTTTTCAAATGAATATTTATTCAATAAAAAAAAATTAAGAGAAATTATTTTAGAAGATGAAAAGGTAATAGTTTATGGAGATGAATCTAAATCAATTGTTCTTTATGTAATAAATAGGAAAGGATGGTGTTACCCCAAAAATAATATTTCAGAAAAAGATTTTATATCAGATATCAAACAAGGGGCACTATATCTTATTACTGATTGCAATATTGACACTAATAAAATTATTCAGACGCACATATTAAAAACAGTTTATAAAAAAGGCAATTTACAATTATATAAATTAAAATGAAATTAGCTATCTCAATACTTATCGTAATTGCATTTAAAGGTACTTCACAGGTAATGTGGCAAGTAAAAAAGGATACGGTTGTAAAGTGGTATTTATTAGCGAATGATGAGTTTTCTGAAACTCAATTAAATGAAAATAAATGGCAATATGGTTTACCATGGAGTAATTTTGTCGTAAATCAAGATTTATATTTTTCAAAAGATAATGTAATTCAAAACGATGGAATAATTGATTTTATAGCTAAAAAAGAAACTAAAAAATTTAAAACGTATGACGGCGAAATTGATAAAAAATATTTAGAAAAAACAGGTAAAAATGTGATAGATAATTTTTATGAAGTTGATTATACTGCAGGTCTTATTACATCGAAACGTTCTTTTAGATATGGTTATTTTGAAATTAGATGTAAAGCAAATTCAGAAAAAGGCATTTGGCCTGCATTTTGGTTATTCGGTGGTACTCCAAATGAGGAGATAGATTTTTTTGAAGGCAAGGGCGAATTAGCAAATCAAATTCATTTAGATGTTCATTGTCCAAATGGATGTGACAACTTCAAACACGGTTTTTTAAATCTAAAAAAAGGGTGGGGCGAATGGATTAAAGCAAATAATAATTTATCAGATGATTGGAATATTATTTCAGGAGAATGGCAACCTAATTACATTAAATTTTATCTTAACGGTAATACAATAGGCATTATTGAACGAGAATTTAAAACGTATCAACAACTTTATTTAAATACTTCTGTAGCCAAAGATAAACAACCATTTCATCCTGGGCCAGATAGAACAACAAGATGGCCAAATTCTTTTTTAGTAGATTATGTTAGAATTTGGAGTATGAAGGATACAATTAATAGTTATAGAAATAATTATACACCCTTTGAAAACACATCTAATACTGTTAAAAACTCTAATCTATATGATGTAGATCCGATTGTTAAATCTAATTATATGTACAATAAAAAGTTGCTCAACATTGAGTTAGGAACTGTTACTTTATTAAAAATTAAAAAAAATAAATTTAGTTTATCTTTCGTTGGAAAAAAATTAGGCGAAATAAAAATTGAACTTTATAATATTATGAATCAAAAGATTTCTAATTTTACATTGAATAATGTAGAGTATTACATTTTGGATTTAAGTAATTTTAATAGTGGAAGTTACAAACTAAAAATACAGTTAGCTAACCAATTTTTAATACAAGAGGTTGATATTTATAATACAGAAAAATAATTACATGCAAGATATTTTAGTTATACTATTATTAATTGGAGCTATATCGTATATAGCTTATAAGATATATAAAAGTTACACTAAGAAAAAATGTGGGGATGGAGATTGTGGTTGTAAATAACTTACTTCACTACCTTTAGGCTCAGATCAAGGCTTTTCACATGGTGAGTTAAAGCTCCTACTGAAATAAAATCAACGCCACATTTAGCATATTGAGCAATTGTTTTTTCGGTAATCCCACCAGAACTTTCGATTTCGTATTTATTACCAATAAGTGTCACTGCTTTTTTAGTATCAGCAATGTTATAATTATCAAGCATGATGCGCTGAAATCCTCCTTTATTTAAGATCAATTTCACATCTTCCAAGGTACGTGTTTCCACTTCAATTGGTAATTTCTTTTTTGTTTTTTTAAGGTATTGATGAGTCGCATCAATTGCTTCTATAATTCCTCCCGCAAAATCAATGTGATTATCTTTAATCATAATCATATCATACAAACCAAAACGATGATTTGCTCCACCACCAATAACAACAGCCCACTTTTCGAAAAAACGAAAATTAGGAGTTGTCTTTCTTGTATCAATAACCTTCGCTTTTGTGCCTTTACATAAGGATTGTAAATAATTAGTTTTAGTAGCAATGGCGCTCATGCGTTGCATCACATTTAATACTAATCGTTCGGCAGTTAATAATTTTTGAGAGCTTCCTTCTATTAAAAAGGCAACATCTCCAACCTTTACAAAATCACCATCCTTAAGCAATGGTTTAAATTTGAATGTAGGATCTATCAATTTAAAAATTTCTTTAGCAGCTTCAATACCGGCAATGATACCGTTTTCTTTCACCAACAACCGACAAGTTCCTTTTTTAGAAGCTGGAATTGTTGCTAATGCAGAGTGATCGCCGTCACCTACATCTTCCTGTAATGCAAGTTCAACAAACTGTTTGAAATTAAAATGTTTTTTGTGCTGAAGAATATAACTAGTCATTATCGTTCTCTATTCGGAATTGAGATATGATATTTCCTCTTACTAAAATGGAAACTCTATACT
>JAYVDU010000363.1:0-3857 GCA_043749245.1 Bacteroidota bacterium
TAAAGATACAAAACAATAAACCCTCTGAACGTCAATGAAATCAATAGTTTATAACAATTGTTAGCTAACAATGTACTGTTTATGTCTTGCAGTGTTCTCATTAAATAAATGTGCTGTAGCCACTGCATCTCCTTCTGCACGATGCCTTGCATTATTAGGAATATTAAGGGATGCGCACAATTTACCTAAACTGTAAGTTGGTTTACCAGGAATTAATTTCCGACTCATTTGCACCGTGCATAATTTTTCGCGTTTAAACTCGTAACCCAAAGATGCAAATTCAACTCGTATGAAATTATAATCAAAGCTTACGTTATGAGCAACAAACGTGCGATTATTAGTGAGCTCAATAACTTTAGGAGCAATGTCGTAAAACTTAGGTGCCTGAGCAACCATTGCATTTGTAATGCCTGTAAGGCTTGTATAGAAAGGTGAAATATAACATTCAGGATTAATAAGCGATGTGAATTTTTCAGTTACCTGTAAACCATCATGAATGATGATACAGATTTCTGTAATTCTACTATGAGGAAACTGATATTTTCCTCCACAAGTTTCTATATCTATAATCGCAAACATTTATAATAAAAGATTATGCTTTGTAAAATAGCCATTTACCAAGCTCTTTCCAACTTGCTTTTTTTCCATACATTAAAATCCCTGTACGGTATATTTTACCGGCAAGCCATGTAAAAAATAAAAAACCAACAACTAACATCGCCATTGATAATGCTATTTCCCAAGCAGGTACGCCAAATGGTAAGCGCACCATCATCACAATAGGGGAGGTGAGTGGGAAAATAGAAAAGAATTGTGCTAGCCCACTATCTGGGTCTGATGCAATACCTTGAGCAATTGCAAAACTTACAATTAACGGTGCCGTAACAGGTATCATAAATTGTTGTGTATCTGCTTCGTTATCAACTGCTGAGCCTATGGCGGCAAACATAGCTGCGTATAATAAATAACCTACTAAAAAATAAAATGCAAAACAAAGTATCAAATGTGTTTTATCTATTTTATCCAAACTATTTAAAAAATCGATGGCTTCGTTAGGTGTTTTAACCTTTTCCATTTTTGATATTCCAGCAGTGATGTCATTTTTCTTTACTTTGGCAGTTTGTTCATTTCGTTTGGTTTTATCGGCAATTTGATCTTTCAAAATAATTGCATTAACAGCCGAGCTAATCGTTATCGTTAATATAATCCACAATAAAAACTGAGTTAAACCAACTAATGCAATACCAATAATTTTTCCTAACATAAGTTGGAAAGGTTTTACAGATGACACAATAATTTCCACAATGCGATTTGTTTTTTCTTCAATTACACCTCGCATTACTTGCGCACCATATAAAAATATCATCAAATATATTGCAATGGCTAAGGAAAAACCCACTATCATATTTGTTTCTGAACTTGTTTTTTTTAAATCACCATTTTCTAATATTTTATTTGTCACTAATTCCACAGGTCGACGAGCTTTGTCAATTTTAATAATATCAATGCTGTCACCTTGTAAGCGGTAATCAAATAAAATATTTTCAAACGTATTGGATATGTATTGCTGAGTGGTGATGCCTGGTTCTTTTTTAAAATAAAGTTTAGGTTTAGTTACATCTTCATTAATTATATCACTTTTTATTTCAATGATTAAATCAAATGGACCGTCTTTTAATTTTGAAGTCGCTGATTCAACTGATTCTGCTCCATACGTGAATTTCAGTTCTTTCGTATTTGGAATTTTATTTACAAATAACCCACTATTGTCTAATACTAATATTTGGTGTTCTGTTTTATCTCGCATTGCCATCCAAACAGGAACAATCATCACTCCTGCCATTAAAATTGGCCCAAGAATAGTCATTAATAAAAATGATTTTTTCTTTACTCTTGAAAAATATTCGCGTTGTATAATTAAAAAAAGCTTGTTCATTATTTTAGTTTTTGGTTATTTGAATGATGTTGTTTGATAGCGGGTATGTAATTTTATTTCAAAAAACATGACTCCAAATCAAAAAACTATTCTGTAAAAGCACTTTGTGTATGTAGGGTGGTTTTGTTTTCTACTACTGAAATAAAAATATCATTCATAGATGGAACAATTTCGTTGAAGGATATAATTTCCGCATTGCTCAAAACGGCTTGTAATAAGTCATTTGGCTTGTTTTGTCTCAAAACCTTGATGGTTACCGTATGCACATCTCCTTCTGATTTTTTCTCAATTAATTCGGCACCCGCCCATAATGCATTGATAAATCCTACTAAATTACCTTTAAACGTAATATTAAACATATTTGTTTTATAGGTATCACGAATTTCTTTAACAGAACCATCTAACAATTTTTCTGATTTATTGATGAGAGCAATGTTATCACATAATTCTTCTACACTTCCCATATTATGTGTTGAAAAAATAATTGTTGCGCCTTTATCTCTTAATTCTAAAATTTCATTTTTAATGAGTTGCGCGTTTATAGGGTCAAAGCCACTGAACGGTTCATCTAAGATGAGTAGTTTTGGTTCATGCAACACAGTAACAATAAACTGTACTTTTTGTTGCATACCTTTACTCAACTCTTCGATTTTTTTATCCCACCAACTTTCTATTTCAAATTTTTTGAACCAAGCTTGTAATTTTTGCTTGGCATCTGCTTTTTTTAAACCCTTTAACTGAGCCAAATACATGACCTGCTCACCAACCGACATTTTTTTATATAGACCACGCTCTTCAGGCAAATAGCCAATATAATCAACGTGCTTTGGACTTAAACGTTCACCATTAAAAATAACCTCACCGCTATCAGGACCTGTAATTTGATTAATGATTCGGATTAACGACGTTTTTCCCGCACCATTAGGGCCTAATAAACCAAATATTTTTTGTGGTTCAACAATTAAACTCACATTATTAATAGCGACATGACTGCCGTAATTTTTATAAATATGTTTTACTTCTAATATAGGAGTCATTTTAAATTATTTTATGTTTAAGATAATAGGCATACAATCATCATCTTTATAACCTACAAAAAATAAAGCAGTATCAGATAATTTATAGCCTGTTAATGGTAATAGGTTTGCTTCATTGGTCATTCCGCCAACAGACGAACCAATCATAGGGTAGGTATTTTCAATATATCCGCTTTTATTAATGACTTGAATGACAGGAATTTTAATATTTACAAGTGCAGGTGGAACAACTACATATTTTTTTCCATCTTGATTATATTGAAAGTCGTTATACACTATTACTAATTTATCTTTTACAAATGCACCAAAAACACTGCCGTATAAGCCTCCATCATCTGCTGAGTGTTGACTTTTTTTGAAACTTTGCGTTCTAATATTTTCTCCTTTTTGATTTAACACAAATATCACAGCATCTCCTTCGTTGATGTCGGTTGAATATACTAATTGATTACCAGCACCCACAGTAGAGTTATTTCTTTTTAAATAAACTTCAGTGATCATCGCCGACCATTCAGTTCCATTACAAAGTACTTGTCTGATTTTTAAATCAGTATAATGTTTTTCGAATGCAGAAACTTGGTAAGTAATTAAATCTCCCGCAGAATTTACGTGTAAATAAAACGTACCTTTTTGTTTCGTGCCACCAAAAGTAACTTTACCATCTTCCGTGTAAAAGCCCGCCAATACTAGTTCATTTGTACTGTTTAATGTAAAATGGTATGATTCATATTTTTTAGGGTCATCTAATTTGACGGTATTTTCTTTGAGTGATTCGCCGTTATTGGAAATAGAAAATACAGAAATAATATCAGGCATTTTACTGATTGGTACTTTTTTTATAATGTATACCGAACCATCATCTGCAATCACAGGCTTATTTACAG
>JAYVDU010000364.1:0-12251 GCA_043749245.1 Bacteroidota bacterium
TAACGTTTTATAACTATTTGCCTTGCAGATGATTTATAGAAAACACCTTAAAAGTATTGATATTACTCGATTTTTTAGTTTCTGAGGAAACTCTAATTAAATAATTTTTATTCGTTAGATATTCAAAATTAGAAATATTAGTATTGGATATTCCGATGACTTCATAGAAACATCATTAATAAAAACATAAAAAAGCCGTTTGTGATTAAACAAACGGCTTTTAATTTATTGAGATAGATAACGCTTATTTTACTTCTTCGTAATCTACGTCTGTTACATTTTCAGATTTACCAGCGTCGGCATTAGCTTGTTCTGCACCACCTTGTGCATTAGCGCCACCTTGTTGGTTCATGGCATTATTCATATCTTGAGATGCAGCTTCCCACGCAGCATTAATGCTGGTCATAGCTGAATCGATTGCAGCTATATCTCTTGAATCGTGAGCTGTTTTTAATCCTGCTAATGCGCTTTCAATAGCTGCTTTTTTATCTGCTGGTATTTTATCTCCGTATTCTTTCAATTGTTTTTCAGAAGTAAAAATCATACCGTCAGCTGCATTTATTTTATCAGCTTCTTCTTTCGCTTTTTTATCTGAGTCAGCATTCGCTTCTGCTTCACGTTTCATTTTTTCGATTTCTTCTTTACTCAATCCAGAAGAAGCTTCGATACGAATGTTTTGTGCTTTACCTGTTGCTTTATCTTTTGCAGAAACAGATAATATACCATTTGCATCAATATCAAATGTTACTTCAATTTGAGGTACACCACGTGGTGAAGGCATAATACCATCTAAGTTAAACTGACCAATTGTGCGGTTATCTTTAGCCATCGGACGTTCACCTTGTAATACATGTAATTGTACACTTGGTTGATTATCGCTAGCTGTAGAGAATGTTTCTGTTTTCTTAGAAGGAATAGTTGTATTTGATTCGATTAATTTTGTAAACACACCACCATAAGTTTCAATACCTAATGATAAAGGCGTTACATCTAATAATAATACATCTTTTACTTCTCCAGTTAATACACCACCTTGGATGGCAGCTCCTAAAGCTACAACCTCATCAGGGTTAACGCCCTTACTTGGCGCTTTTCCGAAGAATTTCTCTACTGCTTCTTGTACTGCTGGTATACGAGTAGAACCACCCACTAATATAATTTCATCAATATCAGTAGTTGATAAACCTGCGTTTTTCAAAGCTGATTTACAAGGATCAATTGTTCTTTTGATTAAACTATCAGCCATTTGCTCAAACTTAGCACGTGTTAGCGATTTAACTAAGTGTTTTGGTATACCATTTACTGGCATAATGTATGGCAAATTGATTTCAGAAGTTGTAGTGCTAGATAATTCGATTTTTGCTTTTTCAGCTGCTTCTTTTAAACGTTGTAAAGCCATTGGATCTAAACGTAAGTCAATACCTTCGTCTTTTTTAAATTCGTCAGCTAACCAATCGATAATTAAATTATCAAAATCATCACCACCTAAGTGAGTATCACCGTCAGTAGATTTTACTTCAAATACACCATCTCCTAATTCTAAAACCGAAACGTCATGAGTACCACCACCACAGTCAAACACTACTATTTTCATGTCTTTTCCTTTTTTGTCCATGCCATAAGCAAGGGCAGCAGCAGTTGGTTCGTTAATGATACGTTTTACTTTTAATCCTGCAATTTCACCTGCTTCTTTAGTCGCTTGACGTTGAGCATCGTTAAAATAAGCTGGCACTGTAATAACGGCTTCATCAACTGTTGTTCCTAAAAAATCTTCGGCTGTTTTTTTCATTTTTTGTAAAATGATAGCAGAAATTTCTTGAGCAGAGTAGTTTCTATCGTCAATAACGACACGTGGAGTGCCATTATCGCCTTTTACTACTTTATAGGTCATACGTGGAATTTCTTTTTGAGCTTCGTCAAAAGTAACTCCCATAAAACGTTTGATAGAAGATATTGTTTTTGTTGGATTTGTAATTGCTTGACGTTTTGCAGGATCACCAACTTTACGTTCGCCACCTTCAATAAAAGCTACTACAGATGGCGTTGTACGCTTACCTTCGCTATTTGCAATTACTACAGCTTCGTTACCTTCCATTACCGACACACAGCTATTGGTTGTACCTAAATCTATTCCTATTATTTTTCCCATTGTTTTAATGTTTTAAATTGTGATTTTTTCCTTAGGTAGTCAATGTTTATGCCATTATTAAAAGAAAGCTTTTTTATGACAGGCTGACATAAACAGAAAAAAACCACCTAAAACTTGTCATTTTAGATGGTTTAAGTTGGAATGTTTGTCAGAATATTCAGTATTAAGGGCAGGTTGTAGCTCTAGGCTTACCGGTTGTATAATCACAAAATAAATAAGGAAATGTATTTGGATTACAGGCCAACTTATCTATAAATTCACTCCATAAATCTTTAGTTACAATAGAAGTGGAACGACATGCAAAAATACCCACCCCGCCTGTTATGTTTGAATAATAAGGTTTATCCTGAGCAATGGTTGTAGATGGCGCATTTACTTGCAAAAAGGTGAATAAATTTTCGGTTCCTGCTGACATAATGTATTCCAAATAATCAGGTTTTCTGTTTTTTACATTTGGAGTTGCTTTTTTAGCAAGTTCGCGCGCTAAATTTGTGTAAAAATCATTAGTTATAAACTGAAATGAAGTAATTCCTTCGGAACCATCAATTTTAGTTGACTGTTGTGATATAAAATCGAAATCAACATAATTATCGTTAGCACCACCAGACACTAAACTATCTATATAATGAAAACGGATTACTAAATCGTATGTTTTGGCGTTAATTAAAGGTTTGTATTTAACTAATTGATTAACTGTAGTAACGTTGTAATTTACATATTTTGGTTTATCGGTTGATAACGGATTAGCTGGATAAAAACCACTGCCATGCACTGGATAAGCTGACGGATTTAAAGGTATATAGTAAAAAGGCATAGCGAGACTTGCTAATGAACTAACGCTATCAATCACTACGGTTTGAGCTGAAGCAAAAACGGTGTTTAAATCATTTGCTTTTTTAATAACCAACTTATACTCACCTGTATGGTATAATTTATCGGTTGTTTGCCACATACGTTGTTGGTTACTAAATGCGCCATCAGCAGTAGTTACAATCGTTTCTGTTAATACTATTTCTTTTTTAGTACTATTGCCAACTGTCGTTAACTGAGGAGTTGTACCGCCTGTATAATATCTTTCTAATGTAACCACTAACTCGTTGGCATCAAAATTAATAACGCTTTGGTCTTGAGCAGCAGCATTTGCATCAGCCGTCGTTAAAAAGATTTTATTAATACGAATATTTTGTATCGGCTCATTCGGATTCAAAATTCCGTATACAGAAACAACTTCTTTCCCTGGTGCCAATACATTTAAGTCGTTTTTACAAGATATAAATGTTGCAGATGCAACAATGATAAGACTAAGAGATATGAATATTTTTTTCATTTATATTTTTTACAAGAACACCAAATTTACTAATTTTTACTTAATACTAAATAAATTATTAGTTTTGCTTTGCTTAACTCTAATAATCCTAACGAATATGTCGGTTCATAAAGAAGTAAAAAAGGTAACAACGCACCAATTGCAGGAAATGAAGCGTAGAGGCGAAAAAATTTCTATGCTAACGGCATACGACTATACTATGGCCAAAATCATTGATCATGCTGGTATAGATGTGATTTTAGTAGGAGATAGCGCCAGTAATGTAATGGCAGGCCACGAAACAACTTTGCCTATAACGTTGGATCAAATGATTTATCACGCTTCTTCTGTTATTAGAGCAATTGACAGAGCTTTGGTTGTGGTTGATTTGCCATTTGGCTCCTATCAAGGAAATTCAAAGGAAGCCTTGCAATCGGCAGTGAAAATAATGAAAGAAAGTGGTGCACATGCTGTGAAAATGGAAGGTGGACGAGAAATTAAAGATTCCATAGAGCGTATTTTATCAGCTGGAATACCAGTTATGGGGCATTTAGGATTAACGCCTCAATCTATTTATAAATTTGGTACATATACAGTTAGAGCAAAAGAGGAGGAAGAGGCTAAACGTTTGTTAGAAGATGCCAAACTATTAGAAGACTACGGTTGTTTTGCCTTGGTACTTGAAAAAATACCTGCTTCATTGGCAGAACAAACCGCTAAAAGCATTGCTATTCCTGTAATTGGCATTGGTGCCGGTGGCGGAGTTGACGGGCAAGTATTAGTTACGCATGATATGTTAGGTATGACGCATGAATTTAGTCCGCGTTTTTTACGTCGTTACCTGAATTTATACGAAAGTATGTCAGGTGCTTTTCAACAATATATTAAAGATGTTAAAAGCAGAGATTTTCCGAATGATAGTGAGCAGTATTAAGATCATATAAAAAAAACATATATTAGAAATTATAATACAAAAAGCAGAAATGTTGAAGTATGTCAGTTCGTCCCGATAGCTGTCGAGATTAGTAGAGAATAATTAAAACACATTATATATGTCTGTTATCAAAAAATATTTATCTCTTGTTACATTTAGCCATACTATTTTTGCATTACCCTTTGCTTGCATTGGCTTTGTATTAGCGATCAAAACGGGATATACCTTTTCTCTGAAATTATTTGTATTGGTTATTTTATGTATGGTATTTGCGCGCAGTGCCGCTATGGCTTTTAACCGTTATATTGATCGAAAATTTGATGCACTCAATCCACGCACTGCTGTACGAGAAATTCCTTCTGGAATAATTAATCCAACCAATGCCTTATTTTTTATCATCATTAATTGCTTGCTATTTGTTATAGCCACATGGTTTATCAATAACATTTGTTTTTACTTATCTCCGGTTGCGTTATTTGTTGTTTTGTTTTATAGTTATACCAAACGCTTCACGCCTTTATGCCATTTGGTATTAGGTTGCGGATTAGCGTTAGCTCCAATAGGCGCTTATTTAGCGGTAACAGGAGAGTTTGCTTGGTTGCCCTTATTATTTTCGTTTACTGTATTTTGTTGGGTTAGTGGGTTTGATATTATTTACGCGTTACAAGATGAAGTTTTTGATCGATCTAATCACTTAAAATCCATTCCTGTATTATTCGGAACGAAAGGCGCTTTAAGGGTTTCGGAAGCATTACATTTTTTTGCTTTCATATTTATTGTTAGTGCAGGTATTGTTGGACAATTTAATTGGCTGTATTGGATAGGCGTTGGGTTATTCTCTATGTTATTAATCTACCAACATACGCTTGTAAAACCAACTGATCTATCAAAAGTAAACAGAGCATTTTTTACTACAAATGGTGTTGCCAGCGTGGCGTTTGCCCTATTTACGATTGTTTCGTTGTTTATTTAACTGGAATGACTAAAATACTAACACTATTCTTATTATTAAACATAAACCTTTTTTCTCAAACTAATATTTGCGAAAAATCTTGTGATAAGAGCATTTATAAAGGGTTTCAAATTTGTAATTTCGAGAATCAGGATTGTAAAAGCAAAATGTTTACACAGGGCGCATACTTTATATCAAGTTTTAAAGAATTAAAATATTATTTAAACACATTTAAAAAACAAACTTACCTTGAAACAAAGGATGGGAAAATAATTGATATTGACTTTGAACAGTATAACCTTATTTTGTTTTCAGGCTCCGTTGGTGGCTCTCCTCCCAAAAAATTTAATTGCTTTCGAAAAGGTGATCAATATATCTTCACGTTAAATATTATATATAATGGAGTAAAATTACTTTCAAATCTGTTCATCAACTATTACTGTATTATTCCTAAGAATGTAAAAAAAGAAAATGTTCGTTTCTTGTATTGCGAAAAATGAAATTTATTTAAATAAAATTTCTAAATGATTTATAAAGCTCCTCAATTCTTAAAAAATCATAAACGCTTTTTTAAATATGCATTTATTGTTTTTGTTTGTATAAGTTTAAGTATCGTTTGGAGTAATTACTGTATTATTTCTTCTACTAAAACACAACTCTATACTGATGTGATTAAAATACCCTCACGCAAAGTAGGCTTAGTATTAGGGGCATCTAAACAAACATCCAGAGGAACTTCTAATTTATATTTTACGTATAGAATACAAGCAGCATATCAATTATTTAAAGCCCATAAGGTTCAGTATTTATTAGTGAGTGGCGACAATCACATAAAAGGCTATGATGAACCATCCGACATGCGTGATGCTTTATTAGCATTGGGTGTACCCGATTCCTGTATCGTGTTGGATTATGCTGGGTTCAGAACCTTAGACAGCGTGGTGCGCTGCGAGGAAGTTTTTGGAGAAGATTCGGTTACGATTATTTCACAAGAATTTCATAATCAACGAGCTGTTTTTATTGCTAATAAAAGTCACCTTTCTGCAATTGCATTTAATGCACATGAAGTCAATAAAAATTACTCGCTTAAAACACGCATTCGAGAATATTTTGCTCGCGTAAAATGTATATTAGATCTTTATGTACTCGGTACGTCTCCAAAATTTTTAGGAGATAAAATTAAAATTGGGAAATAATATTACAGCTTTATTTTAATTTCATTATTTCTATTATTAGCTCTGACCTCTCTTTACTATTCATATCATTGAAAACCCTAATAGTTTTGCCTTTATAGTCAAATAAAATTTGCCCTAGTATTTTTCTGAAAAACACTTTCCGATTTAACGAGATATTTTGTTGTATTTTATCTATTAAAGATAAATTATCATCGTTAATAACAGATCTAATATTAGTAACCGAATCAAAAGAATATATTTTAGGCTTTGTTAGAAATGTACCTTTTTTTATTAAGATTAATTCCCCATTTTCAATTGTCAGTTCTTGCCTACCATTTATTAGCCACAAAAAATGCCTAAGTCCTAATAGCCCTATCAAGAAGTGTATAGAAAAGACTATTATAAATTCAATACTTATTTCACTTTTATTTACAAAAGCTTCAATGAATCCAGTAAACAAAAAAGCACAAGAAAATAAAGTGAATATCAACGCAATAAATGTGTTAGCCGAAGTATTTAAAGCAAACAACTTATCCTTAGAAGAAACATATTCAAATTTTTTTCTTTGAAAACTTAAGTTGAAAAGTCTACTATATAATTCGAAAATACTGAGCATTGAATTAACTTGATTTAATATGTTTTTATAAACTTTGGATGCTAAATTACAATTAACTCAATTTTTGATACGTTTGCCACCAACGATCCGGAATCTCATTGTTTACAGCTAATTCATAATCTTTATAAGAGCATGGTAATAAGGTATGTCGTTCAAACTTTAAGCCTTTACTTGGTGGGTAAGGAATTTCCATCCACCAGCGGTTGGTTTTTTTACTTTTAAAAAAATTAATTTCATATTTTTCATCCTGCAATACCACATGAAATTTCACATAATCAGGATTAGTGCGCGAAGGAAAATCTTGTTTACGTGAGTAAAAACCATCCATAAAACACCAAATCATTTGTGCTGCTAAGTTGCTTGTTTTGCCTTGTGTATCATACTCTGGATTGATTTCGTAAATTCCAACGGATGTAAGTTTATCATTCATACCCGCGTAACGCATCATTTGACAAGCTTCTTCGGAGTAAAAGCCATTTGGCTGTGCCAACGAATGGGCAGGCGCATCGCTATGTTTAACTGCAGAAATATCAAAACTCAACATATCAGCATGTCTGATGATTGGCTCTGATTCTTCAATCGCATCGCGTACTTGGCCTAAACGGTATGTATCAAAGTATAATTTATTCATCATCCCTAACGATGTATGATCCACTAAATAGGTTTGATAACCAATGTTACTATAATTAAATAAAAAGTTTGGCTGATGTAAAATAATTTTTCCTAAATAAGCGGTATTCGTGGTTTCTTCATCATGATTACCTAAATCAAAAGCGGCATCAACAGTTACCACATTAATGGTTTGTTCTAATTTTTCATAACCTAAAAACTGCGCATACGTTAAGTCTTGGCTTCCGCCAATAATAATCGGCACAATGTTTTTTCGAACTAAATAATCTATGGTTGATTTGAGTGCATAATAAGTATCCTCTACATCATGCCCTGCTTCTATGTTTCCAAGATCAGCAATACGTGGTTTAAAACTTCCCGGATATAAAGAGTATAAATAATCTCTTACTTTATTTGGCGCTAAAGCACAACCAATGTTTGTATAGGCGCGTCTATCTTCGCAAACGCCGACAATGGCTATATCTATTTCTTCCAACTCAGGAAAATCAGATTCAGAAGTATAACTTGTAATATAATTTTTTAATTGATTTTCGGCAAAGGTATCTGATGAAAGTTCAATGGTTTTAAAAAAATGCTGGATATCGCTCATAGTGGTTTTCGCTATTATATAATGTAATCGAATAAATTTATTGATAAAGGGCTTACAAGCATCGCTTTAAACTCAAACTTATTAACGAAAGCCCGTTAGTATATTGATTTAGTATATTAAATATTTAGTAGGCTGTTTTTCTTCCTAACTTTTTCCATAGATGAAAAAGAAACAAAAAATCAAGTCAAAAATATGCTCTACGCTCCTCACGGAATTCTACGAATTTCATGCTCCGCTAAATCCTTGAATTCTCGTTTCACCGCTTCTCTGCTAGCATTTTTGACAGTCCTAGGCTCTTCTTCTATTCAATATTTTCTTGAAAAATATATCTGTTCCGTTCGCGAAAAGCGTTTGAAATAGTAATTATTTTCTTCGATAAAATTTCAGAACAATCAATTAATAAAATACCTGTTAAGTAAACTATTAAAAGTCAACCTTCACATAAAATAATGGTAAAAATCCCAATTGATAATTTTTAATTAAGGGGTCTGCATTGATGTTCGAAGGATCTGGAGAGTAACTCAGCGCTAATACATTTTTAGTATTCATCACATTAACTAAGTCTATTGCAATTTCATAAGCGGCTTTTTTTGCATTTATTTTATATGCTATTCTAAAATCCAAACGGTTATATGGATTAAATTGCAAACTATTTACTTTATTATTATCTGCTACAACGTCCATCACCGCATTACTTGCAGCCACATCTACGGGGGAGTAGCGTTTACCGCCACCATAGGTAAATTTGGAAGACGCGCTCACTGTATTTTTTTTAGTTTTGCCAACACCGTATTCAACACCTAATAATAAATTCATAACGTAGTTTCCATTAAAATCCGTGTTAAATGTTTTGCCATTGCTTGCCATATATTTACTATCAAATAAACTAGCCGAGTACAAAAAGAAATAATGTTTACTGAATGCTTTTTCTATCGTTAATTCTAAACCATAATTATAGCCCGTTCCTTTATTTTCCATTGTATAAATAGGAAAGAAACGGTTAAAACTTGCCCCTCTGTTTAATAAAGAAACGCTTGACGGAACCGCATAAACAGGCACATTCCAAAGGTATTGATAATAGGCTTCTACTTTGGTTCGGAAATTTTTAGTAATTTGATAATCATATCCTAATACGATATGCTGACTTTTACTCAATCCTAAATTTTTATTATCGGCAATTTTAGTTGGATTAGAATATACTTTACCATCTCTTACAATACTATCAGGCGTTGCAAAATATAAATACGTTGGTTGCATTTGACTGTGCAAACCATACGCCAAACTAAGCGATTGATTGGCTTTAAATTGATAACGAACACTAGCTCTTGGCTCTACGGCGTAGGTATTATTCAATGTTAAGTATTGGGCAAACACACCTAAGTTTGTACTCCATTTTTCGTTGAACTTATGCACAAAAACAAAATACGGTTGTAATAAATAAAAATCAGTTTGGGTATTGACGCGTGTTTTGAAAGGCTTGTTATCAATGGCTTGCGCAATAGTATCATAGCGTGAATTAATTTTTATTTGATCGTAAAAATTAACATGAATCATGTTGGCAAAAAAACCAGTTTTAAAACTATTTTTC
The DNA here is from genome assembly GCA_043749245.1 of Bacteroidota bacterium. Classification (GTDB taxonomy): domain Bacteria; phylum Bacteroidota; class Bacteroidia; order B-17B0; family Aurantibacillaceae; genus UBA4416. The sequence goes on from JAYVDU010000364.1 coordinate 9,940, forward strand.
GGATTTACCTTATGCCTCACATACCAAGATAAGGTTGTTTTTCCTTCATAAAATTGATAGCCTAATATTTTTGGTAACGTATCATTTGGTATGAAATTTTTGTTGCGTAATACTAAATTATGTGTTACGTCCAAGCCCTGAGCGCTATAGGCTAAAGAGGTTTTCATAAATGTGCGACTATTAAACGAATAGCTATGATTGATAATGCCAACTCCCATGGCCGAAGTGAAGTATTGGTCTTTATTTAAATCGCCATATAATTCTTTGGGACGCGAAAACTGGGTACTTAATATAATTTTAATAGTACTAAATCCTCCTATAGAACTGATAGAAAAAACACCTGCTTTTTTAGTAGGGAAATTTAATCGAAAAGCGCCATCTTGATATTTAGGAACAGCACTTGTTCCCAATTTAATATTTAAAAAAGATAACATGTCTAAGGTTGAATATCTATAATTAACATAATAACTACTTCCTTTTTCTTTGTTAATAGGGCCTTCCAGCGAAAGTTCTGTTCCTAATAATCCGAATTGAAACGTACGTTCATGTTTTTGATTATTCCCATTTCTCATTTTTAAATCAAACACACCACCCAATGCATTTCCATAATTAGCCGGAAAAGCTCCTGTATAAAATTCGGAATTTGCCAAGTATTTATTATTAATGATAGCTGTTGGTCCGCCCGCAGAACCCGCTACCGCGAAGTGATTTGGATTAGGAATATCAATTTCTTCTAAACGCCACAATAAACCCGAAGGAGAATTTCCACGAACAACAATATCATTTCTACTATCGTTGGTTCCCTGAACACCTGCAAAGTTAGAGGCCATACGAGCCGGATCTTGTCGTGAACCTGCGTAACGTTCAGTTTCTTCTATACTAAACTTCTTCATGTTAATGGCTTGCATATCCGTAACAATATCTGTTTGATCAGATGTAACTGTTACTTCTTCTGTTTGCACTAACGACTCTTCTAATTCTATATTCAAAAAAACTTCTTTACCCGAAGTAATAATAATGTCGCTTAAAAACAGCGGACTATAGCCAATATAACTGGACATAAATGATCGTCGTCCAACAGGAACTCCTTCTATTTTAAAATTTCCTTTCTCATCCGTTATCGTTACTAATTTCTTGGTTGAGTCATTTTTCATGCGAACAATAACGCCCGGTAATCCAATGGCACTAACCTTATCGGTTACTTGACCTCTAACCGTTTGTTTGAATTGATTTTGAGAAAACAAACTATATGATGTTATAAGTATTAAAAAACTTAACGTATATTTTAATGTCATATTAATAAAAAAGGATTGAGTTTAAAAATACTATTTAATTATTTTTTTAATTAAGAGTGTATCTAAAATTTTATCTTTTACGATGAGATTATAAATCATATCAGAGGCTTGTTTCAAAATCACTTGCTTAGTGTCTTTTTTTACACCTAATAAACCAATTGCTTTTTCAGTAGAATGTTGTTCATCTATTTTTTCAACTTTCTGTATAGCATCTGCTAAAGCTTCTATTCTTAATCCATTATCTTTGAGAGTTCCCAATTCTTTAATAATCCAACTTAATGCAAAAAAAGAGTCGCTATCATATTCAATGATAGCAGTATTTTTTGGTTTAATAGGCAATTTATTATAAGGTGATTTTACAATATCTGTTGTTAAATAATTGGTTGTGTATTTTACTTTTTTTGATGTTGATTTCGTTTGGATTAATCCATTTAATGCCTGAGCATAAATACTGATCCATCTTAATTTCCGGCGCATTTCATGTACTTCTAATTCTATTTCCGTAAATGAATAATTTAATTTTAGCGCAACCGCTTTAATTTTTTGAATTTCATTTTCTATCACATATCTCAACTCAGCAATATGCTCTTCGTCGTAAAACAATGTATATTGACTTAACTTAACGTTGAAATTTAATAGCTTACCGCTTAACCAGTCTTTATCATTTAGTCTGGAATTAAGGCTTCTGGATACAACCTCAACGTTTTGAGTAAAGTTTGCGAGGATAGGTTTGGATATTTTTTTATTTGATTTGAATTCCTTTTCAAAAGCCACATAATAATCTAATAAACCAAATTCATCTTCTAATTTTTTAAATCGCAAATGCCATTTATTTAAGAAGGCTTCATCAAAAGCATTTTTGTGCAAGCGAGTCAGAGCTTCCAGCATAAACAATGACGCGCGCGCATTGTTTTCGTATAGCCATAAAGCTGGATTTTTTTGTTTGGTTGCTTTTACAAATAAAGCTTGTAATTGCATACTATAAAATAAAAATGGATTAAACTGTTTTTCTGTCAT
>JAYVDU010000365.1:0-3851 GCA_043749245.1 Bacteroidota bacterium
TATTACCTTATAATCCAGCACAACGGGTAGTTTTCTGGCATAAGGTTTATCGCCACCCCCGGTTAACGGGATGTGCAAAACAATTTTGCTATTAGGTAATACAACTTCTAACCCCCAACCACCACTACCTACGCCTGCCTGTTCGTCGTCCGTATTTTGCTCACCTATTACTTTTAATTTATTTCCGTCCTTATCCATCAAATAATTCAGTTTATTCGCAAATGCAAAACCTGCAGAAAACGTTAGCCCGTTTTGCAGCAAATAAACACGGCCATTATAGGCGTTTTTTTGTAGCGCCCTTCCTTTTGCATCGCTATCTGTAAATTCCGGTTTTAATTTAAATCGCCCGTCTGGCATTTTATCTATAATTGCATACGGATTATTTTGAAATAGTTGCAGTAACTGCCTGTTTTCATCATTCTGTACTACATACCTAATGTAGGTAAAAGTGTCGTTTTGAAAATAGGGTAACCCAGCGCCTTTGTCTGCAGGAATAGCTTTAAAATAACTGATGGCTGTCATCCAGGTATCATCACCTCCTTCATTGTTCCGTATGTCAACTATTAAACTTTTAATGCCATCCTTTTTTATTTTTACAAAGATATTCTCTAATAATGTATCAAATTTATACCCTCTCTTTCAATCCGGTATTTAGAAAAGGTTTCCAATTTTAAATAGCCTGTTTTTTGTTTTGCATCCAGCAATTTGTAATCAACTAATTTACCCCAACTGTTTATATCTTTACCCGTTTGCAATGTATAAGCGTTTGCAATTGTTTGCGGTGACACTGCATCTACAGTAATTTTTATACTCGTCTTTTTGTTCAAGGGTATGAAATCGATTGTGTAGGAAAGGGGATTACCGTACAACATTTGATACAGGTAATGAAAATGATAATACTCTCCCAGCATAGCATACCGGTAAGTTTCGTTACGCCCGTTAGCAAAAATATACTGCTTAAGGATACCGGAAATTTCATCTATCGGTTTACCATTGATAGCTAATATCTCACTCCCATTAGTAATGCTTTTTTTGTTGCTGCAATTATTTAGTACGTATAATTTGTTGCCAAGATATTTTAAAATAAAGGGCAGGTATTTCCCGTTTTTATGGAGTGAGCCAAATCGGTAATTTACTAATGGTTCCCCCTTTAAATCTACGCCATCGTGGCCATGTTTAAGGGCAGCCATGCAATAGCGTATTTTTAGATAAAATTGTTCTGTGTTCTCTCCCTCCTTTAATGTACTATATACAGAATCGCACAATGCATTAAGCCGTTTTGGTGTAATAAACCAATATAAGCCAGCATGCATTTGCTGTATGCTAATTTTAAAAATGGTGAAATCCTCCTGTTGCTTTTCAAGTGTAAGTTATTGCGCCTTTAAAATATCGTTGGCACCAAAAACCAACAGAAGCAACAATAATTGTTGCCTGATATTTTTTTATAATGCTTCATTTTTCTGCCACTTTATAGTTGACCATGAACACATTTTTATTAAAATTCTTAATCAACAAGTGCCCATCTGCCGGTATAGTTAAATCAAGACTGCTGTTTGCGAGTAATGAAGGATTTACCCATTTTTCGTTTCCATCACTTTTTACTTTATACAATTCTACTGATTGACTTTTTGATGAATTGGTAAGCGTTACCGTAAATTTACTATGCTTTACATTTTGCCACATTCTATACTCTCCTTTTGCAGGAATTTCGATCGTCCCACTTTTAGGTTTAATATTAGAACTATCCTGTAATAAGTAACCACTGATAAAAATGCTGCTACAAAGCAGCCAAGTCGCTAATAGGTTTTTCATTTTTTTTATTTAGGTTTTTTATTGTTCTAAGTTGAATACTGCATTGTAATAAGTAGTGTCCTTGTTACTAAAGACCAATCTACGGCTTGGCCGTTTCTTCAATTCAAATTCACCATTTACGGTAAATTTTATTTCGGCGAATTTATAACCAGTGAGAACAGCAGCAGTTACCGTATATAAGGAATCCTTAACCAATGGCTTAAGTGCAAAATCTTTATCCCAACTTAATGGCTTACCATTCCCGCGTATGCCGACAGTTTTGATGTCTTTAATATGATTTACTATTAGTTTGATTACAATCGTTTTTTTATAAGATTTTTGCACGCAGCTGCTTGCTGACCAGAATAATACGGCCATTATTATGAGTTGATATTTTTTCATGATTTTAATTTTTTAGAGATAAGCTGATCCATTCCAAAGCGCCCGCTACCCAGTACCATTGTAAACATACTTACCCAACCAAAACCGAGTGCCGGTAGTAAATTCCAACTCCCATTGCCCCACTGCTGTAAAAAGACTGCTACCATCATGGTGCAGAAAATCAGAAAAGAAAAAATCCTCGTTTGCAAACCCAGCAGTAAAAAAATACCACCTACAGCTTCGCTAAAAGCACCCATCCAGGCAAAGAATATTGGAAACAGCTTAAAAATGCCACCATATTCGGCGACATCGTGCGGAAACCAAAATGCAACCTCAAAAAAGCCGAGATTATTGTCGGCAGGGCTCCAGGGTAACCCAAATTTTGCCGCACCAAAATTTGAAGTTAACAGGAAGCCGCAAACAATCCTTGGGATCATCAAAAGTGCATCCTGCCACCAATATGGCAATAAAACAGGAAGCGTTAGGCGTTGTAGCAATTTGGTTAGTTTTATCTTTATCATATAAAAATTGTTAGCTTATTAAATTGAAAAACTTATTAATGCTTGCAGATCTTTTTTATTATTTACTCGCTTTAGTTCTCCGTTAATATTATCTGTGGTCAAAGATCGGATTACACTAAATATCAGTCGTCGCAAATGATAATTTGAGACCTAATAAAAGAAATCGAACTAAAAAATGATTTTAACAAGGCTAAATTTGTATCATATGACTTTGAGAAACGTAAATAATAAGGATAAAACTATTTAAATAAGCCGCACAAATGATTATAGATTAGCTCGGCTGGCTAAAGCGGTTGCATAGCATGCATGAGTTGTCGCCTGTTCAAGTGTCTTTCACTTGAAAACAGCAAAGTGTTAGCGTCCACGCTAACATTAAAATAATAAAGGTGCACAAATCGTAAGCGTTGACGCTCACATTGAAAAGTCAATGAACAACAGACACCTGATCGGACGATAGGGAATTTTTAAAATTAGTTATCTTTAGTACACTACAGCTGTTGGTTTTGATCGTTCGGCAAAACTAAAGTAAAAGTAGTCCCTACACCAAGTTCACTTTCTAATGTTAATTTTCCATTTAAAGCCTCAACATGGCTTTTAACTAAAAACATACCCAAACCCTTGCCTTCTATGCTAGTTGCAAATCTTTTATAGGGCTTAAAAAGTTCTTCTTTATGTTTGACCAGATCAATACCGATACCATTATCAGATACCGTTATGATAGCGCCTTGATCGGTGTTTGTAGCTTGTATCTTAATATTGGACGGTTTCAAAGATTTATATTTAATAGCGTTAGAAATAAGATTAAAAAAAATGCTATATAAATAAGCTTTATGCAGGTTTAGTACGACAGAGTCGAGGTGAGTCTCAACGCGCGCGCCGGCTTTTTCAATAATTGGTCCCAGGTCAGAAATAACAATGCTCACAAGTTCATCTAACTTGACCGGCTCCTTCATCAATTCGGCAAAACTGTCTTTTATCGAAAGAATTTCGTTAAGATCCCGGAGTACATTATCAAGACTTGTTGTTGCTGACGTTAAATTTTTTGCACAATGCGCTATTGTATCGGGGTCCTCACTATCAATTTCGAGCAGGTTGGCGATGCCTATTATGTTGGCAACGGGAGAGCGCAAGTTATGAGAGATAACATAGCCAAATTGT
>JAYVDU010000366.1:0-12207 GCA_043749245.1 Bacteroidota bacterium
GGAGAGTATGTCGATGCCAATCTTTAAGAAAAACCCTTACCTTTTAATAGGTGAGGGTTTTTTTGTTTATAGAAAAAATGATTTTTTTTGACTATTTAACAGCTAAACTATTTATCAATTGATTTATGTATTTACATTTGGAAGAAATATTAACTACAATACATTAAAATACAACACAATAAAAAAATAAATAAATTATGAAAACTATATTAATATTTATACTTGCTTTTACTGGATTAACAAGTCTTGCGCAGGATCAAGATCCTAAAGCGAAACCTATTTTAGATGATTTAAGTAAAACAACGAAGGCATACAAAACAATTACTTCTGAGTATGTGTACACGATTACGAATAAAGATAAAAAACAGTTAGAGAAATGGACTGGAAAGGTTCTTATCAAAGGTTCTAAGTTTAAATTAGATATACCAGGCAATAAAATTGTATGTGATTCTAAAACAATTTGGGCACATAATAAAGATGCGGGAGAAGTGACTATTAAAAGCTTTGATGCTAATAACGAAGATCAATTAAATCCAACAAAAATATTTACAATGTATGAAACCGGATTTAAGTATAAATATGATAAACTAGAAAAAGTTGGAGTAAATACATGTCACGTGATTATTTTATATCCTTCTGTAAAGCCTGAAAAGAAGAAGTTTCATACAATTAAATTATATATTGATAAAACTAAAAAACAGATTACTCAAGTTATTATGTTGATGAAAGACGGGAGTACCCAAACTTATGAGATAAAATCGTTTAAAGCAAATACTGAAATACCTGATGCTACGTTTACCTTTGATTTAAAGCCTTTCAAGGCAGATCAAATTATTGATGAAAGAGAATAATCCAGGTATGAAGTTCGGATTAATAGGTAAATCTTTATCTCACTCATTTTCTAAATCGTATTTTGATGCTAAGTTTTTAGCAGAAAAAAGAACGAATGATTCTTACACTAATTTTGATTTACAAAATTTAGATTCTTTCTTAGCTTTAATAGAGGAAGAGAATCTGTCAGGATTGAATGTTACTAAGCCGTACAAAGAATCCGTTATTCCTTATTTAAATGAATTAGACAGCATTGCAAAAGAGATTGGTGCGGTTAATTGCATAAATATTTTCAAAAAAAATAACAAACTTTATTTAAAAGGATATAATACTGATTATTATGGTTTCGCGCAAAGCATTAAACCTTTTATGGAACCCAGTCATCAAAAAGCTTTAATATTAGGTACAGGTGGCGCTTCTAAGGCTGTTTATTATGCGCTTAAGAATGTTGGTGTGGATGTTTATTTTGTAACGACTGGAGCAAAAAAAGCTGAGAATTATTTTCATTATCATGAATTAAATGAATATGTATTAGCCGCTTTTAAATTAATAGTGAATTGTACGCCTTTGGGTTTATATCCAGCTGTTGAAAATTGCCCTGATATTCCTTATCAATACCTTACTTCAGAACATTTGATGTATGATTTAATATACAACCCTGAAGAAACGTTGTTTTTAAAAAAAGGCAAAGCTCAAGGTGCTGTTACCATCAATGGTTTAAATATGTTGAAATTACAAGCGGATAAGGCTTGGGAAATTTGGAACAAATAAATAGTGTCAGTAAGAAAACTTCAATTTCTTCGTTATACTCGTCTTAAAAATGGTCATTTGCAAAAGGCAAACTCCCATTATTTAAGACTTCGCAAGCCTCGAACTTGAATTTTTCTTATCAGACACAACGCCTTCTTCCAAATACAAAACATATTATTCTTCTTCAACTTCTTGTTTATTTTTAGTGGCTGACGGACCATCAATTGCCGCATATACACGCCATGTTGAATACACACTTCTGTTTAAACGATTACTCAATATTACAATGGTAACACTATCTCTTAAGCGACGATGAAAGGCTGTACGGTAGCCATGCCACCAACCGTTATGAAATATTTCTTTATCGGGAGTATTCATGTTTTTCATACGCCAACCTAATCCATAATTGCTTAATTTTTTTTCGGGGCTATAAGGTGTATAAGCTAACTGTTGAGTTTGTGGTGATAGTAATTTGTTTTGATATAAAGCCGTACTCAATAAGAACAAATCGTAGGTTGTTGTGTAAATGCCTTTGTCTCCTAATACGCCGTCAAATCTATCATGGCAGACTTGCTTGAATGATTGGGTATATCCTTGAGAGTAATTACATTCAAAAACATCAACGTTACGGTAAGTGTAAGTATGTTTCATGCCTAATGGAATAAATAATTTTTGTTTTAAAAAATCAGAATAATTTTGATTGGATATTTTTTCAATAATCAAAGCGAGCAACGCATAATTTGTATTACTGTAATTAAAACGTGTATTGGGTTTTAAATAACATTTAGGCTCATGTTTGACGATTACATCCAAAATATCTTGATTAGATAAAACGGTATGTTGATCTTTTAAAAACACATCACAAAAATAAGCGTAGTTAGGAATGCCCGAACGGTGTGATAATAAATGACGAATTGTAATAGTTTTAAAAGGGAAATCGGGAAGGAAATCGGTAACAGGTTGGTCGAGTTTTAGTTTACCTTGTTCGTATAATAGCAGCACACCAATGCCTGTTATTACCTTAGATACAGAGGCTAATTGAAACAACGTGGTATCATTGAGTAATTGATTTTTTTCTTTTACGCCGTAACCAAATGATTTTTGATAAATGATATGATTACTTTTTGCAATTAATACATTGCCATTAAATTGATTGGCGTTATATAATTTTTGAAACAAAGTATCTATTCTATAAATTTCTGCTTTATATTTGGCAGAGTCTATTCTTGAATGAATGACAGGCTTTTCGGGAGCAGTGAATTTGTTTGCATCTGTTTTCTTTTCTGATTGATTACAATTTACAATTAAAAAGGATGACAGTATTAATACATAAAGATTGTTCATTGAGGAGCGAGCGAGTAAAATAAATTTGTGTTATTAATTTTGGGTAGAGGCGAAATAAAGAATGGTTCCAATCACCGTTAATACAACAACGACTAAGATGGCTATTTTTACAGCAGAGTACGGTCTTTCTCCCTGAACTTCGCCTGTTCGTGCGTTGATTAAAAACCGATATACTTTATCGTTATAACGGTATGAACTAAGCCAAACAGGTAATAAAATATGTTTGAACGTGATATCGTTATATTCTGAATCCATGGAAGTAATTTGTTGTACATCCCCACCTATATCATTAATAACCGTTTTTTTAATTACGTTTTGCATTTTAATTTTTGCTTTATCAAAACCAGATTTCAAATCGACTTGATAACTCTCAGTAATAAATCCACTTAGGTAATCATCGTTATAAGCTACTAATTCGGGCAGATCCCAAGGTTCTAATTCGTTCGCTAAATTTTCGGGTAATGATTTAGAAGACACAACCAATACATCATCAAACTTATTTTGTACAGCGCCACTTGCCGGAAACCAATTAGTACGCTTTACTTGGCGTGTTTGTGTTCGGCCTTCGCTATTGGTGTATGTTTCGGTGACGTAATAATAAATGCCTCGCATGCCGCTGTAATTGGTAATAGTGTTGGAATCGTAAGTCCAATAAGGCATATACATGCCATTTAATTTTTCGGCAGATTGCTCGACATATTGTTTGAGTTTATTAGGAGCAAACCAAAGACTATCTGCCCAACTTACAAACTCAGTGGTTGCTTTTTTACGATCAATTTTAAATGGTAATAAGTAAGACGGTGCAATGATGGTTGATGTTGATGCGTTTTTGATAACCAAAGGTGTATCGCAATAAGGGCAGGTACAGGAAGTAACATTTGGTTGAAGGGTTGTAGAAGCCCCGCAATTGTCGCATTTGACGGTACTTATTTCTTGTTTGTCTTCGATATGCGCTTTTTCGTTTAAAAAACTTTCGAAGTCGTTTTCAATTATTTCTATTTTTTCGGAAGTAGCAATTTCATTTTTAGTGCCACAATACTCGCAATTGAGGTAAGGTGTACCGGGTAAGTATTTTAAATTTCCACCACAATTTTTACATTTTATCGTATTGGTTGTGTTAGCTGTTTTTTCTGAAAATTCGTTAGCCATCGTTCGTGTTTAGACTCTCTAAAGTACTATTTATATTATCAAAAATAGTGGCTGTTAAAAAGCTGTTATAAAAAATTAAGGGTCTTTTAAAATATATCACTCTAACCGACTAATAAATAATAATACATTGAAACTATTATAAACATTGCTAACTATAAAAAAGTCCTCACCCCAACCCCTCTCCAAAGGAGATGGGCTAGATGTGTAAAAAAGTGTTGCAAAGTGATTCAAAGTGAAGTATATTTGTACGGTAATGGTTGGTAAAGCCACTTCCAGAAAGGGTAACGTAACCAAACAGAAGATACAACAAAAAGCCTCTAAGAAATTAGGGGCTTTTTTATTGTTATTTATTTCTCAAAACTTATGCTTTCTAATCGTTGATTCTAAACCACCAAAAGAGAAAGAGTATTTGATTCAAATAAACGAAATAGAAAAAAAACAAATAGCACTTGACTAAGCTAAATTCTTCAATAGCTCTGTTGCTTTTATACTCAACACTTGATTATTTGAACGACTAATTAGAGTCTGCTCAGGAACTAAAAAATCGATTAATATCAATACTTTTCCGCTCCGCTGTATATTCGCTAGCACAACACACAGGCTCCGCTGCTTTTGTATAGCTGCGGAATACTCCTCGTTTTTGCCGACCTGTCGTCATTAGAGTTCGAAACATGATAATTTATTTTGCTACAACTATTATATTCGTACTGGTCAATAATCAAATATAAACATTAAATGAATACGGTAGCATAAATCACATCCTACAAGGCAGTCTTTTATAGGTAATTTCGATGCTACAGTTAGCTCCTAACAGACCAAGGGATATAGATGTTTGTAAAAGTCATTTACAATTCCCCCGCTCCGACGCTTCCGATAGTTATTGGCGGCAGCGGAGCGGGGAGAGGTTCATTCTTATAAAAATTAAGTAATACCAATATTCGTTCTAAAACACCCAAATAAACTCATTCTTTTTCACCTCACGCTTAGGCGTGATCAAAAAATAGTTCCGTAGCTCAGGCTATGTAACGATTTTTTATCATCGTCTTGCAAAAAAATAATTTCGTTTCTATTGTATATTTTAGAAAGAAAATTGGTATGAGAAGTAAAAACAAGATATTATTTTATAAATTTAACTCTGTTAAGGATTGTCTTAACAGCGTTTTTTATTAATCTCAAAATTACAGACCATGCTTGGTTTAAAATTAGCAACCGACCCTCGCTGGGTAAACATCGTTGAAAAAAACATTGAAGAAATATTAACAGATCATGCGTATTGCGAGCAAAAAGCTGCTACCAATGCCTTGTCTATTTTAATTAGCTATCCTTATCATACCGATATAGTAGACAATATGCTTGCTTTAGCTAAGGAAGAATTGACGCATTTTGAAATGGTGCATCAAAAAATAAAAGACAGAGGATTAACCCTTGGCTTTGAGCGTAAAGATGAATATGTGGGAGAGTTATATAAGTTTATGCGTAAAGGCCATCGTAAAGAAATTGTATTGATTGATCGTCTGCTTTTTGGAGCAATGATAGAGGCCCGCAGTTGCGAACGTTTTAAGTTATTGTCTGAACAAATAAATGATGCTGATTTAAAAGAATTTTACAGAGCGTTAATGATTAGTGAAGCAGGGCATTACTCGCTGTTTATTGGCTTTGCGCGTAAATATGGCAGCGATGTGGAAGATGTGGATGCTCGTTGGGAACAATGGCTCGAATACGAAGCAAACGTTTTGAAAAACTACGGCAAAAAAGAAACGATTCATGGGTAATTTTTAAGTGTAAAGAACTAATGCATTTATGAATTAATACCAATCATAATATATAAATAGTCCAAACCACATAAATTACATAGTTCACATAGAATCCTTATTTAACCTATATTTCCTATGTGCCTATGTTGTTCAAAATGGACTATGTATTAACATAGTTGGTATTAGTTCGACTTCGCTTATTAACCGTAGCTAATTACAGGGCAAAAAGAAACAATCACGCCGAGGCGCAACAAGCTAAATCGCCATGCCGTTAACTATCGGTACTGTTTTTATTAACGTTTTTATTATTTTTAAATTTGCCGCAGATGAGAGCTTCACAATTCCTTTCACATACATCGCTTCCGCTCTGCTGGAAAAACTGGGGCTTAACGCCGATATAGCAAAGCTTATCGCATCTTTCTCAACGTATGCAATAGTTTGACGGGCTTAGTAACCGAAATTTTAATGCAGTTTAAGTTAAGGTATTTACTAACGTTTTGTAACTATTTACTTTGAAGGTTATTTACAGAAAACACCTCAAAAGCATTGATATTATTCTGTTTTTTTGTTACCGAGAAAACTCTAGTTAGTTGGAATATAAATATCAAATGATGCTCCTTTTTTTAACTCACCCGTTGCAGTTATGTGACCATTGTGATTTTCAACTATTTTCTTAACTATTGCAAGTCCAATACCAGTCCCAGCATATACTTCCTTACCATGAAGTTTTTGGAATACACCAAAAATACGTTCGCTGAAATGCGGTTCAAAGCCGATACCATTGTCTTTAACTGTGATATGGTAATATGTTTTTCCTTGGGAAAGTTTTTCGTTATTTAGTTTACTCCCTTTTACAATTCTGTTAGTTATTTTTATATGTGATGGTATTTCGGGGTTTGAAAACTTGAGAGCATTACTTATAAGATTATACATGAGTTGTCTAAACTGAAAGGCAATTAGGTTTGGAGTGCCAAGTTCACCAATTTCAATGGTTGCGTGTTTTTCATAAATAGTATCTTTTAACTCGGCTTTAACTTCTTCAATAATTTGATTAAGTTCTGTTTTTTCAAATTTGAGTTCAGTAGTAGCAACACGAGAAAAGGCGAGTAAATCATCAATAAGTTGTTGCATTCTTCCTGCTGCTATTTGCATACGCTCAAAATTATATTTTCCGTTGTCAGATAGGTTTTTATTCTCGTTTTCTAAAATGATGGTAACGAAAGTTTGTATTTTTCTTAATGGCTCCTGCAAATCATGACTTGATATATAAGTAAATGCAAGTAACTCCTTGTTGGCAATAATTAATTCTTCTGCTCTTTTTTCTTTTTCATCATTTTGAAAGGCCAATTCTTTGTTGGCAATAACTAACTCCGCTGCACGTTTTTCTTTCTCATCATTTTGGAAAGCAAGTTCTTTATTGGCAATACCTAACTCTGTAGCGCGTTTTTCTTTCTCATCGTTTTGAAAAGCAAGTTCTTTATTGGCGATAACTAACTCTGCTGCACGTTTTTCTTTCTCATCATTTTGGAAAGCAAGCTCTTTATTGGCAACGCCTAACTCTGTAGCACGTTCTTCTTTTTCATCATTTTGAAACGCAAGTTCCTTGTTGGCAATACCTAATTCGGCAGCGCGTTTTTCTTTCTCTTCATTTTGAAATTTAAGTTCATTATTAGCTATGCCCAATTCCGCTGCACGTTTTTCTTTTTCATCATTTTGAAACGCAAGTTCTTTATTAGCAATACCTAACTCTGTTGCTCTTTTTTCTTTCTCATCATTTTGAAAAGCCAATTCTTTGTTAGCAATAACTAACTCTGTTGCCCTTTTTTCTTTTTCATCATTTTGAAAGGCAAGTTCTTTGTTAGCAATTCCTAATTCTGTTGCACGTTTTTCTTTTTCATCATTTTGAAAGGCAAGTTCTTTGTTGGCAATTCCTAACTCAGTTGCACGTTTTTCTTTTTCATCATTTTGAAAAGCAAGTTCTTTGTTGGCAATAACTAACTCCGCTGCACGTTTTTCTTTTTCATCGTTTTGAAAAGCAAGTTCTTTGTTAGCAATAACCAACTCTGCTGCACGTTTTTCTTTCTCATTATTTTGGAAGGCAAGTTCCTTGTTTGCAACACCTAATTCTGTTGCACGTTTTTCTTTCTCATTATTTTGAAAGGCAAGTTCTTTGTTTGCTACATCTAATTCAGCGGCACGTTTTTCTTTCTCATCGTTTTGAAAAGCAAGTTCTTTGTTGGCAATTCCTAACTCAGTTGCACGTTTTTCTTTTTCATCATTTTGAAAAGCAAGCTCTTTATTGGCAATAACTAATTCAGCTGCGCGTTTTTCTTTTTCATCATTTTGAAAAGCAAGCTCTTTGTTGGCAATAGCTAATTCAGCTGCACGCTTTTCTTTTTCATCATTTTGAAAAGCAAGCTCCTTGTTGGCAATACGTAAGTCTTTTGCCCATTTCTGTTCTGTAACATCTCTTGCCGCTGCAAAAACGCCAAGCACATCACCTTTGCTGTCTTTATAAACTGATGCATTGTATAATACATCTGTTAAGTTACCATTTTTGTGTTTTATCGTTAGCGGATAATCTGAAACAAAACCTTTTTCAAAAACTTGCTCATAACCTTCCTGTGCTCTTTGGGGTTCTGTAAAATAATTTGAAAAATCGGTATCGATAAGGTTTTCGCGAGAAACGCCTGTTACTTTAATAGATGCCTCGTTTACGTCAGTTATTTTTCCTGAGGCACTAATTGTGACAAGAGGATCTAAACTTGCTTCAATCAAACTTCGAGCATACTGTGATGCCTGTTTTTGTGATGTAACATCGCGAATTGATGCAAAGACTCCAAGAATATTTCCCTTGCTATCTTTATAGCCTGAAGCGTTATATAAAACATCAGTTAATTTTCCGGTTTCGTGTTTTATTGTTAAAGGAAAGTTTACAATAAAACCTTTTTCAAGAACTTCCAAATAACCTTTCTGGGCTTTTTTTGGTTCTGTAAAATTAAGTGAAAAGTCAGTATCTATAAGGTTTTCCCTTTGAATTCCCGTGATCTTTATCAAGGCATCATTTACATCCATTAACTTTCCATCGCTATTTATAGTAACAAGTGGGTCTAAACTTGCTTCGATTAAAGTTCTGCTGTACTTAGCTTCCGGAATATATTTTTTTTCCATTCTATTTATTTCTGAAAGAATTATAAAATTGACTTAGAGCCTGTTTAAAATTTATCTAATAATTTTTATTTTTCTAATATGAGTACAAAATTTTCTTTTTCCGGTTGAGCTATATTTCCAATATTGTCGGCAGGAAGAATTGTCGCCATTAAAGCAAGGGTTTGGTGAATTATTTTTTTAAATTGTCCGAATACAGAAGGTTTTCGGATGAAATATTGGGCGCCGTTCAGGTAAAGTTGATCCACTACTCCTTGTTCAAATGAAGTAGAGAACATGATTACAGGAAGTTGTTTTAATTTTTCATTTAATTTTATTTCCGACAAACATTCAAAACCGTTTTTACGTGGCATATTTAAATCGAGAAAAAGAACGTGTGGTAATTTATTAGTTTCATTTGTGAGTTGTTGCATCAGTTGTTCTCCGTCATGCACCGCTGTAAAGTTTACGGGCAATAAAAATTCTTCTACAACTTGTTTAAAAAAAACACAATCATCAATGTCGTCATCTGCAAGTAGGATATTCAATTGTTTTAAATGCATTTCTTAGTAATATATTTTATTTTAATATTTTGAAAATTATTTTCAATTTATTTGTATTGCTTACAAAGTTCCTTTTTAGGATTTTTTTTCTATTTCCTGTGTTATAATATTATGAATTAACTCCTTTAGCAATTTAAAATCACCAGGTTTTTGGATGTAATCTTGCGCTCCAATCTTTTTAAGTGTTTCTATCATGCCTTGCTCATAAGTATTATTACTCGGGAAAGATGTGGAAAACATCACCACTGGCATATTCTTCAACTTTTCATTATCTTTTATCTCGTATAAACACTCGAATCCAGTTTTGCGGGGCATACTTAAATCAAGAAACAGAATGTTAGGAAGATTCTCCGTATTTTTCTCTAAGTAATTCATAAGTTCCTCTCCGTCATGAACAACTGTAAGATGGGTTAATAGGGGTATTTCCTTTAACGCTTTACTAAAGAAAAAACGGTCATCAATATCATCATCTGCAAGAAGGATGTTAAACGGGGCGAGGGAAGAATTCATGAAATTAAAAAATATTTTAAAAAGTAATTATAATGTGATTCTTAAAATTAATAGTGTTTTATATATATTTAGTTTAGCAATTAATTTCAAAAAAGCCAACTGTTTTGCAAAGCCCGGTTAGATAATAAATCAAGTGAAAATACCAAACCACAAACTCCTAGGTATTACACAAATATTTTGAAAAGTTACATAATTCACACTTTTCGGTATTCCTGTTAATACTTTTAAGAATAAAAAATACACTGGAAGTGTACAATCCATGAATATTTCAAATAAAAACAATGCAAATAAAAAAGGTGTGAGTTATATAACCATTTTTTGAAATTATGTAATTCATATTGTTATTAAGACACTAATCTTTGTTTAGTTATGAAAAAGAAAGAAAGAAAAATGCATTGAAGGCCAATAAAAAAGGAAATCGTTTTAAAAAATAAATCATACTAATTAATTTACTTAAAAATAAATAATATGATTTACGAGGGTTATCACTTTTAGGTGATTCACCTTATATGGTTGACTGTGCTGGTAACATTGTTTTTTAGATATTTGCCAAACCCTATAATAGTAATGGTTAAAAAACATATAAGAATTCGAATCTCGAAATTTAAAAAATAAGTTTTGCTTCTTGTCAAATTAAAACAAAAGAATAGTAAGAAATAAAAATAAAAAATAAATTATAAAAATTTTTAAAATGAAAAAAATGAAATTGAACAAATTCAAAGTAAAGCCCAAACAATCTGTTAAGCTATCAAAAATTTCTACAGATTCAAATGGAAAAAAATTTGATAAAAAGATTCTGAAAAGTATGTTAGCGAAAGATATTGAAGAGATATCAAAACTCCAGAATAAATTATTTGCAGAGAATCGACAATCTTTATTGATTATACTTCAAGGAATGGACAGTTCTGGTAAAGATGGTACTATTAAGCACATCATGAGCGGAGTAAATCCCCAGGGCGTTTGGGTATATAGCTTTAAACATCCGTCGGCCTTGGAATTAGAGCATGATTATTTATGGCGACACGCCAGAAAATTACCAGAGCATGGTCAAATAACAATTTTCAACCGTTCTCATTACGAAAACGTACTTATATCGAAGGTACATCCTGAAATTATTTTAGCTGAACGATTGCTTAATATTAAAAGTATCACTAAAATCGACAAAGATTTTTGGGACAAGCGCTATAAACAAATCAATAACTTTGAAAAAAGCACTGTGCAAAATGGTACACATATTTTAAAAATATTTCTTCACTTGTCCAAACAAGAGCAATCTAAACGGTTTTTAGAGCGAATTGAAAATAAAGAAAAGTACTGGAAATTTTCCTCCAACGATATAACCGAACGCGAATTTTGGGCTGATTATCAGAGTGCTTACGAACAAGCGCTGAAACATACGAGTACAAATATTGCCCCTTGGTATATTGTACCAGCAGACGATAAGCTGTATGCTCATTTTCTGATAGGACGGATAATTTTAGAAAAACTAAGAGCAATGAAACCTTCTTTTCCTCCAATTGATATAAAAGAAAAAGAGTTGATGACAAAAGCAAAAAGAAAATTAAAAAAAGAAAGCAAACACTAATTAGAATAAATAGATATTATTTTATAAATTAATAATTTGCCAGATCGCACAAATACGAATAAAGATAGAAATCGTAATCCATGTGACAACTAAAAAAAATACTATAAACAAATGAAAGAAAATATCAAGAAAAAAAATATCCCTAAGCTCAATAAATTAAACAAATGCCTAACCGGCATTAAAGGCTTTGACGAGGTTACTGAAGGCGGGCTTCCGAAAAACAGAATAACTTTAATTAGTGGAGGCGCTGGTTCAGGAAAAACTTTGTTTGGGATTGATTTTTTAATCAACGGTGCTCTCAATTACAAAGAACATGGCGTGTTTATGTCCTTTGAAGAAACACCGGATGAACTTTATAAAGATGTAGCTTCTCTCAACTTGGATTTAAAAGTGCTTGTTTCGCAAAAAAAGATTGCCCTTGAACATGTTGTTTTGGAACGCAAAGATGTTCAAGAGAAAGACTTTAATCTTGAAGGACTGTTAATTAGATTGGAACATGCCATTGAATCCGTTAACGCTAAACGTGTTGTTTTAGATTCCATTGAATCCCTTTTTGCAGGCATCACCGATAATG
>JAYVDU010000367.1:0-12145 GCA_043749245.1 Bacteroidota bacterium
GGATAATCCACATTATACGTGCCATTTGTACCGTTATCAAAATAAATAGTATCTGTAAAATTAAAAATACTATTGCTCGTTTCGTTCACACTTTTATACCAGGCACTGGCTTGATTATTGGGAGAATCTGACACATAACTTGCTTTTAAATAATTAGCAAAAAAACTTTTATCGGTAACAGTACCGCTGTAATCCAAGTCCCACGCTATTTCAGAGCCACTAACAAATAATTTTCCACCTTGTTTTAAATAAGCACTTACTAACGTTTGCTCGCTTGTACTAAACGTTTCGTTAACTGTGCTTTCTTTACCGAGTATCCAATCAATAGCCTTATAAGTCGATAAATTAATTAACCCATCCGTAATGGCTTCGTTGGTTGCTGAAGAACAGTTTTTATTATTGGCTTTTATAGAACCCGCGTGTTGTATGACGAAATTATATGTATTGCCTGTAGAAGCCCTGTCAAAGCCATTTACGACTAAGAGGCTGTCTTGATAATTACATGGTACAGCAGCTAATACTTCTGATGTAACTGATGTAACTGAATAGGTTGCGTTATAAGCTTCAATTTTTACATAATATAATTGATTAGGTGTCAGTGCCGATAAAATTAAATTTGATTTGATGAGTGTTGTTGGCGCGGAAAACGTTGTTCCGTTTGTGCTTGTATATACCTTGTAATGTGTGGCATTGGCATCGTTCTTCACTTTTATTTCTAACGTATTATTTGCTTTATTAATTACTGCAAACGATTTTGGTTGACTTAATGTGGTAATTGGATTACCGTATGGATATTCGGGAGGATTAATGACACCTTCATCACTTAACAGCGTATTTAAAGTGGATGACTGCAAAATGGCTTTAACAGTGGTTGCTGAGCCACTATATATCACGTTGTTTTGTATAAAACGCATTCCGTGGCTGTAATCCATATAGGTATCGGCGTGTACATTACTGAGTGGCTGTATGGGATTGCCAATACTGGTGTGCCAACCATAAATAACAACCCTATTGGCTGTCGAGTAAATTAAATTAGAAATGACTATGTCTTTTTTATCGCCACCTACTAATGTTCCCAATGGATAGGCTGTTACAGAGGAAGATCGTTGAGCGCCTACCATATTATTATGTTGTTCAAATGCTTGAACGGTTGTCATAGTGCCACTTGCCGGAATGGTTAAGGGCGGTAATTTTAAAGCAGCCTGCGCATAAATGTCATTTACCATTTTGCGAGTTGGTAATGTACAGCCTATGCTGTCTGCTATTTTAGTAGCAGCCATGGGCGACATAGGGCATAAAAAATAATCAGCATCCGAGCCTATCGCTATATAATCCGGTGTTACATAATACGTCACGCTTTGCACAGATCCGCTAATGACAGCGGTTGAAGTAACAGGCGATAAGTTGCGATAAAAATTTGGGACGTTACCACTAATAAATTCATTGTAAATTAAATTTTCACGAGCCGTAAAACTTAAAGGCAAAATAGCAACCGTGAATTGTGACCCTGTCATAGCGCCACTTGGGCGAGAAGGCACATTTAACGTTTGTGAAAACGCCATGACGTTTAAAATTAAAAACGCATTTAGTACAATATGTTTTATTGATGCCGTTAATTTTAATTTCATTATTAATTTAAAATTAATTTCATTATATTTTTCCTATCGTGAGTTGTAATTGTTAAGTAATAAATTCCTTTACTCATACCACTTAAATCTATATTTAATTGAGATGCATTTTTTGTAGCTTCTGTTTTTACAACTTGGCCTAAAGCATTGGTAACAAAGGCTTCTATCACATCAACGGTATTGTTAAGTGTAATTGTAAATACTCCATTACTTGGGTTAGGAGCTAATGTAATGTTGTCAATCAAATTTAATCCATTGATACTCGTAGTGGTTGCTAAAGATATGCAAGTGATAGACGTTTTTTGACAGCCTTTAAAATCAGTAACAACAACAGTATAACAGCCAATCGGTAAATTTGATATCGTTGGAGTTGTTTGTCCTCCAGGCATCCATTGATAAGTATATGCTGGCGTTCCTCCACCTGACGAAACACTAGCGCCACCATCTGTACAACTTCCACAACTGGCATTAGTAATACTTGTAACAGCTGTTAATACTGGAGGTTGTGTTATAGTTACCGAACTTGTTGCTTGACAACCTTTACTATCTGTTACAGAAATCGAGTAATTTCCTGCACATAATCCCGACCATGGTAAAGCAGGACTGTATATATAAACAGGAGTGCCTCCGCTAACAATAGCATTAAAAGTGCCATTGCAAGCACCGTTGCAAGCTACATTAGTTGTGGTAGGTGAAATAACCATTGCTGTTGGTTGCGTTAAATTGATAATTGATGTTGAGGTACAGCCCCCTGCATTAGATGTTATAACAGTATAAGCACCTGCACAAAGAGAGGCGCATGGTAATGTTGAACATGAACCAGGAGTTAATGTGTAAGTGAATGGCCCAGAACCTCCGGTTGTACTGCCCGAAATAGATCCATTGCATAAACCAAAGCAACTTGGGTTTGTACTTGTTAAAACAGTTGTAGGAGATGCGATTACCGAAATAGTTGCAGTAGAGGTTGTTGTTCCTGTTCCGTTAGCTACTGTTAAAGAAATAGTTTTAATACCACTTGTTGCATAGCTTACCGAAACACTTGATGTAGCGGCTGTTCCCGGACTACCGCCTCCTGTATTCCAACTATAAGAAGTTGGACTGCCTGAAGAGGAATTGGTTAAAACAACAGATTGCCCAATACATACAGTGCTTGGATTTGCACTAATGGTAGCTGTTGGCGCAGATGCTGTAACAGTTGATCCAGTTATGTTGATATTGTCAATGTATACGGCATCCCCATAATGACCTCTATTAATAAACGCAATACGAACGTTACTTTGTCCAACATAAGGAGTTAAGTCAATAGAATCTTTTTTCCATTGAGAAATAGCTGTTGGAGAAAATGCAACTGCTGAATTGGTTGTGACAGCGGTTGTAAATTGGGAACCTCCCTTTAAATAGGCTGAAGTAACTGATGTACCACAATTAATAGAAATGCCAATTTCCATCGTGTCAATGTAAGGTGATGTAAAGGTTTGTGCATAGGCTCTATAGAAAGTCATTTTAGCAGATGTAAACCCACTAAGGCTTATAGCGGTTCGTAGTTCATCTCTTTTATTAGCAGCACTATCATTATAATTATTAAAGTAAGCGGCTTGAGTACTGTTGTATCCGGCAGTTGTAGATAGTTTCCATTTCAAATTATCCGCTCCCGCATCTACATTAGCCCAGTTAGTGGGTGCAAATGTTGCTGTTTGAAAATCTTGTGTGAGAGGTAATGTTACAGGTGCACTTACGGTAATGTATGCTGTTTGAGTAAACACGCTACTTCCTGAAGTATTTAAAGCAGTAAGTACTGTGCTATAAGTCCCCGCGGTGTTGTATGTAATAGTAGGATTTTGCACAGCGGATGTAGATGGTGTTCCTCCAGAAAATGTCCAATTCCAACTAGTAGGGCTTCCTGTTGAGGCATCTGTATATGCCACGGTTTGTCCTACACATATATTTGTACTATTGGCTGTAAAACTAGCGCTAGGCGCCCCTATGGAACAATTGCTTGATGTTAAGGGTGTCATTAAAACGTTTCCGCAAACGCCGCCTGCTTGCGCATTACGAGTCATAACAGCCAGTCCGCCATTCAAATCATCTATATTTAACGTCCTTTTAGATTGTCCGTTTGATATCGCATAATGCATTAAATCTGTTGAGTTAATAACGTGCCCTAATTGATGGCCGTGCCCTAATTCATGAACGGTAACCGATTCAAAATCGTATTGTGAGCCGGTTGGTGCAGTTGGTCCATATTGCCAAGTTAAACCACCTGGCGAATTCGCAAACTGTATATCTAACTCTACCACAAACCATGTCATGTTTGGATTGGTGCCACAGCCACTCCAATAGCTTCCGCATTGCCCTAAAATACCCGCTCCAAGCGAGCCATTAAATGTGACAATGTTAACCCCATCATTTACGGAAGATGTAATAGATGACGTGGTAGTTGCTAACGTCCAATTAATATAAGTAGCACAGCGCCATGATTGCAATGAGCGTTCAAAGGCAGCTTTTGCAGCAGCATTTGAAATAAATGCTGAGTTGTAAGTCCACACATACCCACCGCCCGAATTAGCATAATGCTTAGTGTTATAAATGTTACCTGAATTATTTACGTTTAAATGGCTGTATGATATTGTCAGAGCAGAGGTGCTGTTTACTCCATTAACGCCAATAACACCAGTTCCTGCTGCACTTGGCACTCTAACCTGAATTTGTGTCGCAGTCCAAGATATAATATCAGCAGCAACAGGAGAGATGGTTGTTGCGCCACCGTCATTTGAATTTTTAAAGGCTATCAATGATGGTGTTGGTATTGCGCCAAACCCAGAACCATTAATCGTTAATACCGAAAAAGTACCTGCTGTAATAATTGTTGGCGAAAAGCTAGTAATAGCAGCCACACTGGCAATAGCATTAACAGATGAAGTAGGTTGAAATGGATTGATGGGTTTAACTTGTATGTAGTTAACACTAGTTATTTGTGCTAATAAAGGATATAAATTAACTGAAGCATTAAGGTATGTATTAAAAGGTTCAGTTGCTTTATCGTTAACAAGGTCATACTTAATAAAGCCTTGGGCGCTAGCGTATGCTTCAAAAACAGGCTTTCCGAACTGTGTGGCTTCCATATTTGGATTTAAAGTAAAAACACCCACATCTCCTATTTCTAATTCGAGAGTTGGTTCAAACACATGTTTGTCTGTTCCTACAATTCCTCCTTCGGTTATAACTTCAATGTATGGAGTGGCCGTGTTTTTAAAGGTTTTGTATACTTCTACTAAATTAGACGTGTAAATTTTGTTATGTGCTGCATTCCAAAATGACTGTTGGTTAATCACTTTTCCCTCAATTATTAAATTAGATTGAGGGGCTCGTTGGCTTAAAAGCACTGGATACATTAGGCATTGTGCAGATGATTGATAAACGACAGCTATTGTGGTTAAAATAAAAAGTAAAAAATTTTTCATAGTTATTAATGTTTAGTTAAAGTAAATATACTCGACATCCATCTAAAAGTCAAGTTTTAAATAATGCTATTCCTTGCTAATGCAAAAATAGGTTACTACCTGATAAAGAAATTTTAGTGTACTCATTCAAAAATCCACTTCACTCATTTGCAATAATGAATTCTGTATTTTTTATAAATTTACCTATCGATAATAATTACTTTACTTATGATTAAACACTTACTCAGTTTTACTTTATTGGTTTTTATGTATTCTTGTTCTAATAAGCCACAAGAAGAACAAAAAGCAATTATTGATTCTAAAAACGAATCAAGTACACCTGCAACAACCACACCTAATAGCCAACAAGAGCCTTCTCAATATAGTGCTTCTGTTTTTTTATGTGATAGTTTAAATCAAAAACCAGAATACGGTTACAATATCATCATGGATTCTCATGTGTTTATTCATCAGCCCTCTATCCCTTCAATAGCGGGTAATAAAGGATTTACAACAAAAGAACAAGCACAGAGAGTAGCGTCACTTGTTGTTTATAAGCTCACGCATAACATCATGCCTCCGTCTGTAACACCCAAAGAATTAGATAGTTTGGGTATTTTAAAATAAAAAAATCTGTCATTATGAAAAATTTAATTACCACAATTTTATGTTTACTTATGTCACTCAATGGATTTTGTGACAAATTTGTTTGGAATTCAAAATCTCCATACCCCTCTTTTGCTCGTCATCGATGTGCCGCCTTTTCCATTGGTAACAAAGGGTATATGGGAACTGGACATATTAATTCAGGAACTATTTCTATGGCTTATACAGATTGGTGGGAGTTTGATCCTTCATCAAATTCTTGGACTCAAAAGGCAGATTATCCTCAACCACGATTTGCTTGTGCTGGATTTACCATAGGAAACAAAGGATATTTAGGAGGAGGTAACGAACAAAATTTCGGAAACAGAGATGAGTTTTATGAGTTTAATCCCATTACAAATGTGTGGACGCCAAAAGCAACGTTGCCTATTGCCAATGGTGGTGGTTTTGGTTTTGCCATTAATGGAGTAGGCTATATGGCATTATCTGGTAGTTTATATTCTTATAATATTACAACGGATACATGGGCGTTTGTTCCTTGTGGCGTGCCTTTTCAAAATTATAGTTCTGGCTTTGTAATAAACAATAAAGTATATGTATTGCCAACCTATTCTCAAACCTTATATGTATTTGATCCGGCAACAGGCATTACAACTACTAAAGCTAATTTTATAGGCGAAGCAAGATATGCCGCTTGTAGCTTTGCGGTTCGCGGACAAGGCTATATTGGTCTGGGTTATGGAACAAGTACAGGTAATGTTGTTAAAGATTTTTATTTTTACGATCCTATATTAGATGTATGGGATACTATTCCAAAAACTTTTCCTGGTGTGCGTCGAAACTATGTGCCTTCTTTTGTAATAGGTGATAATGCATATTTTGGCACCGGCTCTAATGGCACTAATTTAGGGGATATTTGGGGATATGAATGGAAATTATCAGTTGGTATTTTGGAACAATCACAGACGAACGCAATTACACTTTTCCCTAATCCTACTCAAGATATTATTCATATTATTTTAAGTGAGGAAACGTTAGCATCAAAACCGCTATTAAAATTATTTCAATTAGATGGCCAGGAAGTTTTTTCTAAATCACTAACCGAAAAAGAGGCTCACATTAATATTAGCGAATTAGCGCAAGGTGTATATATATCAATGATTACAGACATTAAACACGCTGTCGTTTCAACAAAAAAGATTGTAAAAAATTAAGTAACATACAATGATTAAAAATTTAAAAACAGGTTTTTTCTTTTTCTTTCTTTCACTTTCCTTATGCGGTTATAGCTCGTGGAAATGGACAAAAGTGCATGCGCTTGATAATGGAAAACGATATGAATCTACTGGCTTTAGTGCTAATGGCAAAGGCTACGTAAGCTGCGGTGTTGATACAAATAATAATTGTTATAATGATTTGTGGGAATATGATGCGGCTTTTGATTACTGGACACAAAAAATAAATCTTCCGGCAAATTACAGACGAGGCGCGTATGGTTTTGAATTAAATAATCAAGGTTATTTAGGAGGCGGAACCAGTGACCCTACTTCTACCTTAGGAACCATTTTAAATGATTTTTGGATGTATGATCCGATTCTTAATACATGGACAGCAAAGGCCGTTTGCCCAACAGCTGTATACAGAGCGGCTTCCGTTAACTGTAACGGCAAGGGTTATGTAATGTGCGGCGTAAGTGGCTCCTGGGGGGCTTCTAGTGATGTATATGAGTATAACCCAATAATTAATTCATGGGTATTTAAAACAACTTTCCCCGGATTAGCATCAAGTAGTGGAGGAAGAGATGGAGGAGTAGCAACGAGTGCTAATAATAAAATATATTTTGGGATGGGAAAAGACGATAGTTTTTTTCAAAACGATTGGTGGGAATATAATCCAACGACAAACGCATGGTTGCAAAAATCAAATTTTCCAGGTTCTGGCAGAACAGGTGCCTTTGCTTTTACATTAAATGGAATGCCCTGTGCCGGTATGGGAAGTGATGGATCGTATAATAATGATACCTGGTGGTATAACATAACTACAAATACATGGAACTATACAACTTCCTTTAGTGGCGCTGCGCGACGAGGAGTAGCTTGTTTTGTTATAGGTAACGTGGGTTATATGGGTACAGGAAAATCTGGCGGAGGCTCCAAACAAGATTTTTATAAATTGGATGCTGATGTTGGTATCGAAGATTTAGAAAAAAATAGCTACTTAACGTTATATCCAAATCCTGTAATTGGTAATGAATTTACGGTTCAATTTACACAACCATTTAATACGCTTACAATTAAGCTATTAAGTTTAGATGGAAAGACGGTTCAAACACAAGAATTAACGAATGCCTCACAAACTATTGATAGGACAGGGCTTAGTAAGGGAGTCTATTTTGTAATAATACAAAACAAGCAACAAGTAGTAGCTACTAAAAAAATTATTTTATTGTAAATTTTATAGTCAACAAAATGAAAAACTTATTTTTAACCATCCTTTTTTTAACATCCACACTATTATTTATAGCACAGCCAAACACGTGGATCAAAATGACTGATTATACAGGTAATGCCGTGTCTGCGGCTTCTGCCTTTATAGTGGGCAATACGGCTTATTTGTGTGGAGGTTATGATGGCGGCAGTTACAAAGTAAGTTTGCATCGTTATAATCAACCCTTTGATGTGTGGGAAAAAATTACTGATTTCCCGGCGATGCCTCGCAATAAGGCGGTTTCATTTGCGATTGGAGGAAAAGCATATTATGGAACCGGACAAGGACTTTTACAATACTCTCAAGATTTTTGGAAATTTGATACCGTTACATTAACATGGACACAAATAGCCGACATTACAGGGGCCGCTCGTAATGGCGCTTGTGGCGTATCTACAAATGGAAAAGGTTATGTAGGGTTAGGACAATCATCAACAGGCTTATTAAATGATTGGTGGGAATATAATCCAACAACAAATATATGGGCAAGTAAACCTAATTTTATAGGTACTGCACGCAAACAAGCATCGGCATTTGTAGCAACAGGTAAATGTTATGTAACTTGTGGTAATGATGGCGGCTATAAAAATGATACTTATGCCTTTGATCCCTTATTAAATACCTGGACAAGCAAAGCGAGTTTTGCAGGAACGCCCCGTTATGATGCTACTAGTTTTGTGATTGGCAATTCGGGCTTTGTAGGTTTAGGTTATGATAATACATTAGCTTATAAAAATGATGTATGGCAATACAATGCATACACCAATGTTTGGGCTCAAATGACTGATTTTGCTGAAACTGCAAGAGAAGGGGCTATAGCTTTTGTATTAAATAATGAAGCTTATGTAGGATTGGGTTACGATAATTTATTTAAGAATGATATATGGAAATACACGCCAAACATTGGTGTTGGTATTAATGAATCAATCGTGATAAACAATATTCAAAATGCGTATCCAAATCCTGCAAAAGAAATCATTACTGTTTTGCTTAAAGAAAACACGCCTAATTCAACACTAAAAATTATAAATATGCAAGGACTCGTTTTATTAGAACAACAAATAACAGATAACGTGCAAAAAATAAATATTTCAGACCTGGCTCAAGGTGCTTATTACATAACAGTTTCAAATGGTCAACACTTCAATACATCTAAACGTTTTATTAAAATAGATTAAATCCCACTTGCTATGATTAAAAAACACTTACTTTCATGTATCTTAATTGGTTTTATCTTTTTTGAAGGTTGGAGTCAATGCATCAATACAACACTCTATCCATCAACGCCAATTACTATTAATTCTTGTTCTTCAGGCACTATCACCACCTGTAATTGGGCTCAAGAATATTCGGATCTTACCTTTAATACAACAGGGAATTTCACATTCTCATCTTCCATTTTCACTGATTTTTTAACGTTAACTACAGCCGCCAATGTTGTTATCGCATTTGGTACCCAGCCCTTATCTGCTAATATTCCATCTACAGGAGGATATCGTTTACATGTTTCAAATAATTCTTTGTGTGGCACTGATAATATTTGCAGAGTAACAAGTTATGATTGTGCATTACCTTGCTCTGGAGCGCCTACCGCTGGTTCTACTCAGTCAAATTATACAACTATATGTACGGCAACAACTGTCAGTTTTAGTTTAATGGGTTCAACGGTAGCGACAGGAATAACATATCAATGGCAAACATCTCCTAATGGAATTACTTGGACAAATACTTCAGGAGCATTGAATAATACGTATTCACAATTAGTGAGTTCAACAAGTTACTATCGTTGTATTGTAGCATGCGCAAGCTTTACGTCAGCTTCTAGTGCAGTTGTTGTAAACTTAGGCGGAACCCCTATAGGCGGCACAACACTCGAAGATAACTCGTATGTGTGTGGAGGCTCTTATGTTAATTTTAGTTTGTCAGGAGCATCTAATTGGCCTGGAATGACGTATCAATGGGAATCATCTAATACTGGAACAGGCGGATGGTCTGGTATTTCAGGACAAACAGGCGTTACCATGCTTAAACAGGTAAATGCGAGTAAATATGATCATTGTATTTTAACCTGTGGTTCGTTTACCGCGGCGTCATCTTCTATTTTAGTTACTGTGGCGGGTGCACCTACCGCAGGAACAACGGTTGCCAGTGGTTCTACACCGTGTGGAGGCGGAAATATTATGTATAGTTTATCAGGGGCCTCAACCACTTATGGGTTAGGTTATCAATGGCAATCCTCACCAAACGGCACAACTTGGACAAACATAACAGGCGAAACACTTTCAACAACTACCCAAAACGTATCTGCATCTACTTACTTTAGGTGTTTATTATCCTGTGGTACAAGCACATCTACATCATCCGCTTTATTAACAACTGTTTCGAGTGGAAGTACAAGTTATGCAACTGCGCCTTATTACCAAACGTTTGATAATACATGGCAAAATGGTTGTGATTTAAGAGATGTACCTGATAATTTATATTGGAAAAACACACCTACCACAGGAAATAATTCATGGCGCCGACAAGACGATGGTATTTCGGCTAGTTGGGCTGGCGGTTCGTCAGTTGTGCCTTACAGCGGAATTGGTTGTGCTGATTTTCATTCAACTTGGGCTACTAATAATAGTAATGGTGCCTTAGATTTTTATGTCAATATGAATCAAAATGGTAAGTATGCTTTGTCGTTTTATTACCTAAATGTAACTGGCTCTGATCATTTGGATGTTTTATTGTCTACCGATGCAGGTACTTCCTATAGTGTGAAAGGAGCTTACTCCACACAGGTTTCATGGACAAAAAAAACCATTTATTTTAATGCACCAAACTCTACTACCTGCATCATTAGATTAAGAGGTACAGCTGATAATGGGAATGATGATATTGGTATTGATAGTTTGAGTTTAAGGTTAATGTGCCTTAACCCTTCAGTTACAGTAGCAGCTTCAACCACTACATTATGTGCGGGACAATCGCTTACACTAACCGCTTCTGGAGCTTCTAACTATACATGGACCCCCACTGGCTTGCAAACTTCATCTATAGTTACAACGCCGACCATCAACACACATTATGTGGTAACAGGATCTAATGATGGCTTATGTTTTCCAACAGCTGCAGTATCGGTATCGGTGGTGGTTTGTAATGGTATTGAAGAATTTTATGGTTCAATCATTTCTGTGTATCCAAATCCAACATCGGGTGTAGTAACTCTACTCATACCAATGCCTGTAACTACAACACATATAGAAATCACAGATGTTTTGGGCAAAATAGCACTTAAAGAAGAGTTAAAGCAGGAAAAAAATACGATTAATATAGAAGGATTAGCAAATGGGTTGTATTTTTATAAAGTGCTTCAAGGTGCTGTAAACATTGGTGTTGGTAAAATACAAAAGCAATAAAGTAATTAATCAAAAAAATATTTTGAAATAAATAAATATTTTTTTTGGTGATTTCAAAAAACACATTATATTTGCACACCTAAATTGGGAGATTAGCTCAGCTGGTTCAGAGCACCTGCCTTACAAGCAGGGGGTCACAGGTTCGAACCCTGTATCTCCCACCACTAATAAAACCAAGCCTTTCAGAGAATCTGAAAGGCTTTTTTGTTTTAGCTCGGTTTAAACATAGTTTAAACAATTTGCTGTTTTTCTCGCTTCTCTAGTATTGAGTTGAGATTACATTTTTTACTTAAACGCTGATATTTTGATTCTAAGGGGTCGTCGTCTCGAAAGCAACTTGGATTAAAGAAAACTACTGAAAGCCCGCCACGCTTCTTAATTTAAAGGGAATCCTGCGTTTATTCTCAATTTGGCTACGTTTATTTGACATTTGAATATCCTTAGTAAATTTTATTATGTTTGCTTACTAGATAATATGAAACAAATCAATAGCGTCCGAGATAATTAAAAAAGGTAAAATAAATGAGCTATACCCGTTTATTTTAGGCAACTAATTTTAATTTCGGAATTGTAAGCCCCC
>JAYVDU010000368.1:0-12122 GCA_043749245.1 Bacteroidota bacterium
GCTCAGTAACTAAAAAATCGAATAATATCAATACTTTGAAGATGTTTTCTACAAATCATCTGCAAGGTAAATAGTTGCAAAACGTTAGTAAATACGTTATATTACTCTGCATTAAAATTATGTTTACTGAGCCTGCCGAAGCATGGTTGCTGAGCCTGCCGAAGTACTGAATACATTGGTAAATGTGCGGTAGGCTTTGCTAAATCGGTGTGAAATCCTAGTTTTTCCGACGTAGTTGAAGCGTTGTATGCGCGAGGAATTGCGAAGCACTCATTTGCGCCAAATTAAAAAACAATAAAAACGTTAATAAAAACGGATTTGGCGATTTAGCTTGTCACGCCTCGGCGTAATTGCTTCATTTTGATTAAGCAAAAAGAAGGTTAAAAAGATGGCTGAGTTTATGAGGAACCCCTAATTAGATAAAAAGAAATTATATTTTTGATATCCCCATTGTCGCAGATTTATTAGTCCGTGACCTTCCTTGTTACGCTCTATGTATACTATTTTTGGAATAAAACATAGAGCCAGAACAAAAAAAGTTATGGGAAGTCATCGCTTGATTCTTTTCTAAAATAATACTATTTTTTTAAGAGGGGAGGGGGAGTTTCTCCCTTTGTTTTACCTAAGCCAAACCGTTCTGTAAAAAGGGAGGGTTTGGATTCCATATTTTTTTCATTTTTTAACGAATCCCTTTTCTCTTATTTAACAATAAAAAACTACATTTACCCGTTAAATTAAAAAACATGGTAAAATCGATTCTCTTGGTTCTAAGCTATTCAGCTTTAAGTGTAATAGCACAAACTCCCTTTACATTTAGTATTAATGGTTCGTTAAAAAACGTAAAGGATAATGCTAAAACCTATATACATCACAAATGGGATAACAAAACCTATACCGACAGTGTTAAAGTAAAAGCTGGTAAATTTACTTATACCGGTAAAAGTGCAGAACCCAACATGTATTGGATTACTAAAACGAGTAATGTAAACGATCAGCCAAATTTAATTTTCTTTGTAGATGCTGGTAAGATAAATGTTACAGCCCATATTGATAGTTTGCCTTTTGCAAAGGTGGAGGGCGGACAAACACAAAAAGAGTATATCGAATACAACGCCTTAATGCAAAGTTTTGGCATTAAGCAACAGGAAATTGTAACTGTTTACAATGATGCTAAAGCTAAAGGCGATAATACAACTATGAGTGTAAAAGCTGCTGAATATCAAACTGTAGATGTTGAACGCAAGAACGCTATGGAAGGTTTTATCAAAACACATTCAAAATCGCCGGTGAGTGCTTATGCCATTTATTTTAATAACCAAAGCTCTCAAGCGCCAATCGAAGAACTGGAGCGTGTAGTAGGCTTATTAGATAAAAGTATTTTAAATACAAAATTTGGGAAATTAGCTCAGGAAAAAATCTCGCAAATGCGCGGTTCTACTATTGGTTACGAAGCCACTAATTTTTCGCAAGCAACACCCGAAGGTAAAATGGTAAGTTTACACGATCTTAAAGGTAAATATGTGTTAGTTGATTTTTGGGCAAGCTGGTGCGGCCCTTGCCGTGGAGAAAACCCTAATGTAGTTGCGGCTTACAACAAATATAAAGACAAAGGATTTACGGTTTTTGGCGTATCCTTTGATCAAGTAAAAGATAAATGGGTACAGGCCATAGCGGCTGACAAATTAACCTGGACACAGGTAAGCGACCTTAAAGGTTGGGGCAACGAAGCTGGTAAGTTGTATGGTATTACAAGCATTCCTCAAAATTTATTGTTAGATAAAGAAGGGAAAATAATTGCTAAAAACCTACGAGGAGCTGAATTAGATGCTAAACTAGAAGAAATTATAAAATAATAAACACCTCTATTAAATAGAGATGCCCTAATAAACATAGATATATCTTATATAAATTATCAGTAAAAATTCAGTAAAAAGATATCTATAATTAGTTGGTAATTTAAACGATTCTACAAACGAAATAGATTACAATAAAAGAAAATGATAAATAGAACAAGAGCGTAGGTCTGTCAAAAGTGCGAGTAGAGTTGCGGTGAATCGAGAATTCAAGGATTTAGTGGAGCGTAAAATCCGTAGAATTCCGAGAGGAGCGGGGCGCATATTTTTGACTTGTCACGCCAAGGCGTGATTGTTTCTTTTTCATCTAAAGAAAAAGATAGAAACAAAAATAGCTCGCTAAATATATACTGTATTTTAAATATATCGTCATTAAAAATAAATGTTAAATTTGCTATCCTTAAAAAAATAAACAGAAGTATATGAAAAAAAGCACCCTCGGATTTTTAACGTTATCTGCAGTTAGCCTCTCTACAATGGCGCAAACTAGCGAACCAGTTATTATGAACATCAACGATAAAGCAGTTTACAAAAGCGAATTCGAAAATGTTTACAGAAAAAATAGCGGTAAAGAAGTTAGTAAAGAACAAAAATCAGTGAAAGAATATGTTGATTTATTTTCAACATTTAAAATGAAAGTATTTGAAGCCGAAGCAAACGGTTTAGATACAAATTCGGCTTTCAAAACGGAATTAAACGGGTACCGTAAACAACTGGCAGCGCCTTATTTAACTGATAAAAATGTAAATGATGCTTTATTAAACGAAGCTTATGAGCGCATGAAAACAGAAATAAAAGCGGCTCATATTTTATTACGTATTCCTGAAGATGCTTTACCAAAAGATACAATTGAGGCTTATACTCGTTTAATGATTATTAGAGATGCCTTGATGGGGAAAAATCCTACAGCAGCTAAATTAACGGAGTATGAAAATTTATTAAAGAAAAGCTCGTTAGGATTATCTAAATCATCTACTAAAAATGATAGCGTTAATTTTAAAGCGAAATTAGAATCAGTTAAAAATATTGCTTCTACAATTAATTCGGGGGCCGATAAATTTGCAGCCGCTGCTAAGAAAACATCTGAAGATCCTTCTGCTCAAGAAAATGGCGGTGATTTAGGCTATTTTACATCCTTACAAATGGTATATCCTTTTGAAAACGCTGCATTTAAAACTAATGTAGGCGACATTAGTATGCCAGTTCGTACACGTTTTGGTTACCATATTATTAAAGTTGCTGATAAACGACCAAGCCAAGGCGAAATTTTAACAGCTCATATCATGGTTAAATTCCCGAAAGATGCTGGTGAAAAAGAAAAAGCTAATTTAAAAACAAAGATTGATGAAATTTATACTAAGTTAAAATCTGGTGATAAGTTTGAAGATTTAGCGCGCCAGTTTTCTGATGATAAACCAAGTGCCGAAAAAGGCGGACAATTACAATGGTTTGGAAGTAGCCGTATGCCAATTGAATTTGAAAAAGCTGCGTTTGGTTTAAAAGCAAATGGTGATTATAGCGAACCTTTTACAACTAACTACGGATGGCATATAGTGAAACGTATTGATAGAAAAGGCTTAGCTTCATTTGATGAAATGAAAGGTGATTTGAAACAACGTATCGGTAAAGACACTCGTACTCAAGCCGGACGTACCTCTTTAATTGCCAAAGTAAAAAAAGATAATGCATTTAAAGAAAATATGGTTGCTGAACATGAATTTTTGAAAGTGATTGATTCTACTGCTTACCAAGGAAAATGGGACGCTAAAAAAGCTGATAAATTAGGTAATAAAGAGTTATTTAATTTAGGGACTAAGAAATTTACTCAAAACGATTTTGCAAAATATATTGAAACACACCAAACAGCTCGTGCTAAAATGGATAACAATATGTTTTTGCAACAGTCTTATAAAGAATTTGTAGACGAAAGCGTTATTAATTTCGAAGATGCTAATTTAGAAGCTAAATACCCTGACTTTAAAAATTTACTGAAAGAATACCGCGATGGTATTTTATTATTTGATTTAACCGATCAGAAAGTATGGAGTAAGGCTGTGAAAGATACTGCTGGCTTAAAAGCATATTACGAAAAAAATAAAAATAATTATTTATGGGAAGAACGCGCTGAAGTAACAACATACAAATGTGCTGATGTAAAAATAGCAAAAGAAGTAAGAGCTATGCTTAAGAAGAATAAAACAGAAAAAGAAATTGTAGATGCTGTTAACAAGACATCTCAATTGAACTTAGCTGCCGAAAGCATTACTTACCTTAAAGGAGAAAATAAAGATGTAGATGCTAATTGGAAACAAGGTGTTTGTGCTGCTGATATCATAGATGCTAAGGATAAAAAAGTGACCGTGTTAGTTGTCAATAAGGTATTACCTAAAACCCCTAAAACTATTGCCGAAGCTAAAGGAATGATTACCGCTGATTATCAAAACTATTTAGAAAAAGAATGGTTGGCCTATTTGAAAAATAAATATGTAGTAAAAGTAAATGAAGATGTATTAAATACAATTAAATAAATTAAGAATTAAGTTAGAAAAGGCTGTAACAATAAATGCTACAGCCTTTTCTGTTTTTTATAAGTGCAAATAATCAGTAATATAAAACATAGAGTAGGAGTGGTGCTATGCGCAGCGCTGTTTGTATCTTGTAGTAAACAAACCAATACAACATCAACTGAAGGAAAGGTAATGGCAAAAGTTAATAATACATTATTATATTCATCTGATGTAGAAAATCTATTAAAAGATTTACCCGCAAAAGATAGTTTAGCTTACACGACTGCATATATCACTAAATGGGCTGATAACGAAGTGTTTTATCAACAAGCATTAAATTATTTAACGGAAGATGAGCTCAATATTGATAAAGAATTAGAAGCTTTTAAGAAAGAATTAATTATTTATAAATTTCAATCCAAATTAATAAACGATAAGTTAGATACGATTGTTACTAACGATCAAATTGAAACATATTATAATGCTAATTCTCAAAGTTTTTTATTGAAAAATAATATTGTGAAAGTATTGTATGTGAAAACGCCCAACAACATTCCCAACATTGAAAAATTGAAAAAGCTGTGTTACTCAACAAACGTAAAAGATGTTGAGCAATTAAAAATTATGTGCGTACAGTTTGCTAATAATTATTACATGAATGATAATACCTGGTTAATGTTTGACGATTTAAAAAAAGAAATTCCTCAATTGAAAGAAGTCCCTGATTACAGTTTACAAAATGGAAAAATATTCGAATTTACAGATGTCACGAGTTATTATTTTCTGAAAATTATAGACATTAAATCTAAAAACACGCTCTCTCCTATAAACTTTGAAAAAAATAATATTAAAACCATGCTGATTAACCAACGGAAACAGCAATTAATTTCGACCATTAAAAAAGATTTTTTTGATAAAGCAAAAACAAACAAAGAATTAGAAATTTATAATTAATTTAGTAAAATGAACTTTAAACTCTTAATAGCCTTCGTATTATTATCATCAATAGGCTTTGCTCAACCTCAAATATTAGATAAAGTAATTGCTATTATTGGTAAAAACCCTTTATTATTATCTGAGGTTGAAACTACGTTATTGCAACAAAAAGAAAAAGAAAATTCTGGCTATTCAAAATGCAAAGTGTTTGAAGATTTATTATTTCAAAAATTGTTGTTGGCACAAGCAGATAGAGATAGTGTTACGGTTTCTGATGGGGAAGTTGATGGAGAGTTAAATCGTCGAATTCAATATTATGTTGGAATGCTTGGTAGTGAAGAGAAATTTGAGGAGTTTTACGGAAAACGAATTTCAGTATTTAAAGATGAATTAAGAGATGATGTTAAAAATCAATTAATGGCTCAAAAAATGCAACAAAAAATTACAGGAGAAACTAAATTAACACCAAGCCAAGTGCGTACCTATTTTAATACAGTGCCTATTGATAGTTTGCCTTTAGTGAATTCGGAATTAGAAATAGGACATCTCGTTAAAAACCCACCCGTAACCGATATAGAAAAAACGCAAGTGAGAGAGCAGTTGGAAGTATATAGGCAACGTGTATTAAAGGGCGAAAGTATGAGCGTATTAGCTGCTTTATATAGTGAGGATCCTGGTTCTGCTAAAAACGGTGGTCGATACGAATCAGTTATGCGTGGGCAATTCGTGCCCGAGTTCGAAGCTGTAGCATTTAGATTAAAAGCAGGCGAAGTATCAGAAATATTTAGCACTACCTATGGCTTTCACTTTATACAATTAGTTGCTCGCAAAGGAGAATCTGTTGATGTACGCCATATTTTAATGTCGCCAAAAGTATCATCAGCAGATGTGTTTAAAGCAAGGCAACAAATTGATTCTATTAGAACCAAAATTTTAAATGGTGAAATATCTTTTAAAAATGCTGCTTTAAAATATAGTGATGATAAGGATACTAAGCAAAATGGAGGTTTATTATTAAACCCTGCAACTAATAGTATTAAATGGGAATTAGAAGATGTAGGAAAGATGGATCCGAAATTAGTTTTTATGTTTGAAAATGAGATGAAGGTGGGTGATGTAAGCCCTGTTATTCAATATACTGGCGCTGATGCCAAGCAAGCTTGGAGAATATTATATTTGAAGTCTCGAACTGAACCTCATAAAGCAAACATGAAAGACGACTATATTAAGTTATTAAATATGGCAACTTTCGCTCATCAAAAAACAGCCATCACCGATTGGATAACTAAAAAGTCAAAAAACACATATATTAAAATTGATAACGAATTTAATACCTGTAAGCTGGAATATAAATGGACAATCAATCCATAATAATAAGAATTTTAATTTTTTCGGATTAATACTCTAATGAATTTTCGAAAAAAATCATACGTGAAACACCAATAAACACAGAGCTTTCATCCGGCTGTATTAGCGGGACTAAACTTGCCAACTTTCTAAACTTAAGTATAATAACATGGAATATAAAAACGACGTTGAAGCCATAAATGCCTTTGTAGTAAAATATAAAGAACTGAATGCTGAAATAGGTAAAGTTATCGTTGGGCAAAATGACACCATTAAAAATGTATTAATTTCCATTTTTTGTAGAGGTCATTGTTTATTAGTAGGCGTTCCCGGATTAGCTAAAACATTGTTGGTTAATACCATTTCGGATGTATTAGGTTTGTCATTTAGCCGTATACAATTTACACCAGACTTAATGCCAAGCGACATTGTAGGTTCGGAGATATTAGATGAACACCGTAATTTCAA
This sequence comes from Bacteroidota bacterium, assembly GCA_043749245.1. Lineage (GTDB taxonomy): Bacteria > Bacteroidota > Bacteroidia > B-17B0 > Aurantibacillaceae > UBA4416. The sequence continues at coordinate 7,112 of JAYVDU010000368.1, forward strand.
ATTCATAAAAGGACCTTTATTTGCAAACATTGTATTAGCAGATGAAATTAATCGAACACCGCCTAAAACTCAAGCTGCATTATTAGAAGCCATGCAGGAGCGTTGTGTAACAGCAGCAGGAAAAAAATATGAATTAGGAAATCCTTTCTTTGTATTAGCTACACAAAATCCTATTGAGCAAGAAGGCACTTACCCTTTACCCGAAGCGCAACTTGATCGTTTTATGTTTAATGTGTGGTTAGATTACCCAAGCTTTGCAGAAGAGTTAGAAGTAGTTAAAAATACGACTACAGATAAAAAAGTAGAATTAAAAAAAATCATTTCAGGAGAAGAAATTATTTTTTTCCAAAATCTAATTCGTAAAATACCGGTAGCAGATAATGTATTGGAGTATGCTGTGAAATTAGTAAACAAAACTCGTTTAAACTCTGAGTTTAGTGCTGATGTGACTAAAAAATATTTAGCGTGGGGTGCAGGTCCTCGTGCCTCTCAGTTTTTGGTATTAGGCGCAAAATGTCATGCCGTTATTAGTGGAAAATACAGCCCGGATATTGAAGATGTAAAAGCAGTTGCAAATTCTATATTAAGACACCGTATTATTCGCAATTATAAGGCAGAAGCAGATGGTATGAGCATTGAAGCCATTATCGAACAATTGAAATAATGACTATAGTGTCAGCAAAAAACTCCAATTTCATTGTTATACTCGCCTTAAAATGGTCATTTGCGACACTTCGACTGCGCTCAGTGCAAGCACTATATAACCAGCTGTACTGAAAATTTAGTGAAGAAAAATAATTACAATTAAATGTTGTTTTAAACACTTTTGGTGAATGAAATGATTGTTTTTAAGAACGTGTTGAATAGGATAAGAGCGTAGGCGTATCAAAAATGCGGGCAGAGAAGGGGTGAAACGAGAATTCAAGATTTTAGTGTAGCGATAGCGGAACGTGAAAATCGTAGAATTCCGTGAGGAGCGCTGAGCATATTTTTGACTTGATTTTTTGTTTCTTTTTCATCTATGGAAAAAGATAGAAAGCAAAGCATTCTGCTAAAAAATGACTATAGTCATATAACTACAATCATCATTTTTTTTATTATTTTAAATTTAATGCGAGTATATTCGTGAAAAATATATACTCATGAACTTAATTTCACAAAGCTGGATTTCTATATCAGCAGATTCTGATTTTTCTTTACAAAATATTCCTTTTGGGATCATTAAACATCATAAAACGCAACCAACATCAGTTGCAACTCGTATTGGCGATACAATAATTGATCTATCTAAGTTAGCTGATATAGGAGCATTTACAAGCATTAAAGGTTTTGATAAAACAACATTAACAAATTTATATTTAAACGATTTTATTACCTTAGGAAAAGCAGTTACTTCTGCCGTTCGATTAGAAATTATTGAATTATTTAAAGAGAGTAATAAAGATAAAAATCAAAAGTACGCTGCTGCATTTTTACAATTACAAGATACAGAAAATCTATTACCCGTTAAAGTAGGCGATTATACTGATTTTTATAGTAGTATTGATCACGCCACTAACATAGGTACTATGATTAGAGATTCTAAAAATGCATTGATGCCAAATTGGAAATACATTCCTGTTGGTTATCATGGTCGTGCATCCAGCATCTGTGTAAGCGGACATTCATTTCATCGTCCAAAAGGGCAACAAAAACCAGCCGATTCTGAATTTCCAACCTTTGGTCCTAGTAAATTATTAGATTTCGAATTAGAAACAGCTTACATCATTGGGAAATCAACCCAATTAGGTAATAGCATTAATACTGAAAAAGCAGATGATTATATTTTTGGAATGGTATTATTTAATGATTGGAGTGCTCGTGATATTCAAACTTGGGAATATGTACCATTAGGGCCATTTTTATCGAAGAATTTTGCTAGCACCATTTCTCCTTGGGTAGTAACATTAGAAGCTTTGGAACCATTTAGAACAAAAGGTTATGCGCAAGAGCCTAAAGTATTCCCCTATTTAGAATATAAAGGAAATAAGAATATTGATGTAAATTTAGAAGTTGCTATTAAGCCTGAAAATAGTGATGAAACCGTTGTTTGCCATTCTAATTATAAATATATGTATTGGACGATGGAACAACAGTTAGCACACCATACCATTAATGGTTGTAATGTAAATGTGGGCGATATGATGGGGAGTGGCACTATTAGTGGCCCAGAACCTCACGAATATGGCAGCATGATGGAGCTTAGCTGGAAGGGAACCAAGCCATTAAAACTGAATGATGGTAGTGAGCGTAAATTTATTAATGACCATGATACCGTTATTTTACGTGGATATTGTAAAAATGAAACAATACGCGTAGGATTTGGAGAATGTAAGGCAACTGTTTTACCAGCGAATTAAAATGAACATAAATAAGCCAAATATCTTATTGTTAATCTGTGATTTTTAGATAAACTATAAGTTTTTAACCTACCAATGTTGAAAATCAAATGTTATTTTTTTAATAAATTTTGTTTTGAATACTAAAAAACATTAGTTTTGATAATTATTAATTAAAAAAAATTTAAAAATGAAAAAAATCACATTAATTGCAGCTGCTTTTATCGCAGTATCTTTTGCTTCTTGTAGCAAAGCTAAAACTTGTACTTGTACTACTAATTATGGTAATAGTAATTCAACTACAAAAATTACTTCTTACGATAAAATTTCTAGTGGAGATGCTAACGCAGTTTGTCCAAAAACACAAGTCGCAAATGGTGACATTACAACGTGTGTATTAAGCTAATATTATAACCCTAAAAAAAACTAAAATGAAAAAAATAACTTTAATAGCTGTTGCGTTAATAGCAGTATCTTTCGCTTCTTGTAAAAAAGCTAAAACTTGTACTTGTACTTCAACAAATAATTACAATAGCAATGTAGATGTTTCAACAACTTCATTTGATAAAACGTCAGGTAGTAGTGCTGATGCAGCATGTCCAAAATCAACCACTACAACAGATACATATTCTACTGGAGGTGGTACAGTTAATAAAATTAAAACTACAACTTGTACATTAAGTTAATACTTAATTAATTTTTTTATAAAAAGCCATATCATTAGATATGGCTTTTTATGTTTTTGTAAAGATATTATTGTAATTGCTATAAAATGGCGGTGTGTTTTATACCAAGTGAGTTTATGATTTGTACCAATTTTCTTACTAAAATATATAATAAAATTTAACTTATTTTTCAGCAAGAAGATGACAAAAAATCATTGCCTTGCCTCCGCCCGCATTCTGGCTCAAGCAAACAATATCCTTGTCCTGAAACTATTTTTTGATCACAACCTAGCCTGAGATGAATAATAATGAATTTATTGGAATAAATTATAACTTCATTTGTTATGATAGTCTTTTACTGAATTTGAGTTTTATATTTATAATTTTTGTCTTTATTAAAAAATAAAATAATTTTATGGATAAATAAAGTATCCACGTCTTAACTACAAATGAATCTTCTTAAATTATATAGTTGCTTAGTTTTTTGTTGTTTAGCTTTATACGGCTACTCACAAAATACTGTTACCATTTATGGTAAAGTTACCGAAGAGCTCACTAATAAGCCTATTGAGAGTGTAGCTGTGAAAATTTTAAATTCTAATTATGGAATATCTACAAAAGCTAACGGCATGTTTTATATAACAATTCCTGCTAAAAAACGTATTTCTATTTTATTCAGTCATATCGCGTTTACAAAAAAAATAAAAGAAATTACAACCTTAGAACATCAAGACTCTGTGTTTGTTTCTGTTTCGTTAATGCCTGCTAATACAATACTTGATACAATCTCCGTATTAGGTACTCATAAACCTGATACCTTAGTTGGTTCGCCTAGTTATAGTATTTATGATTTTGATTTTTATGAAGATAAATATATGTTGTTAACGTCTACCAAATCGCTTGAAAAAGCAGAATTAAAATTAGCAGATGCAAATGGTAAAATACTTACAACTTATTTTGTACCCAAAGAGGGTGGAGTAGCAAAAGAATTTTATAAAGATTATATGGGATTTACAAATCTGATTTGTAAAAATAAGATTTATAGAATTAATATATATCACGACCTCTTTGTTTTAATTCCTTTAGAAGTTGAAGACGTCAATTCCTTTATTAAGCCTATTATAGACACGATTAACGGGAAATTAATTTTTACCGATTATTGGAAAGATTACCCCTTATTTAATTATTTCACCTATAACGAAAAAGATAGCACTAAAAAAATAGTACACTCTGTTGAAGATGTAGATTTAATGCACGCCTATAATTTCGAATATTATTCTCTTAAACCATCAGAAAAATTAGAAGCAAGACGTTTAGCAATGGACTTAAAAACAGATAAACATATTATTGCCTCTTTAATGAGTGGTTTTACACACAGTATGTTTTATCAGCCATTATATGCACCCTTATATGTTATAAATGACACCATCAGCGTATTTGACCATTACAAGGATAAATTATATCATATTAATAAAAATGGCGCTAAAATGGATTCAATGTCTATTTCATACAATCATCCAAAAAATTGGAAAGAATGGAAACATTTAATTTTAAAGGATGATATAGAAAACTTAGTTTATGCTGTATATGATAAAAACGGACATAAATACATTAAGCAAATAAGTACTCAAACAGGTAAAGAATTAGGAAAATACACGCTACAATTTCATAGTGCCGATAAATTAAAAATACACGATGGTTATGTATACTATATTTATAGACCTTTTGAGAGCACTCAACAAAAATTCTTTTATCGTGAATTAGTAAGACTCGAAAATAAATAATTAGTAAAATTCTCGCAGAGGTTGATTTGATTGATTATTTATTTTTAATCATTAGTGCCCGATTAAAAACTGATTATCATGGCTAAAGCCCTTATTTTACTGGGCATCATAACCCCAGACTTAAGTCTGGGGTTACTAAATGTATCCCATTCATTTTGTGGACTTTAGTCCACTATCTCGGACA
>JAYVDU010000369.1:0-3810 GCA_043749245.1 Bacteroidota bacterium
AGCCATAAAGCTGGATTTTTTTGTTTGGTTGCTTTTACAAATAAAGCTTGTAATTGCATACTATAAAATAAAAATGGATTAAACTGTTTTTCTGTCATAAATGCTAATATATAAGATAAATCTACTTATTTTATTCAAAAAAATCTACATTAAAAACAAGCCTTTTTTATTACCTTTAACCTCTATGGAAAAAAGAGTTCGTTTGCGTTTTGCGCCAAGCCCAACAGGTGGCTTGCACATGGGCGGGGTTCGCACCGCTTTATTTAGTTATTTATTTGCAAAAAAACATGGTGGTGATTTCGTGTTGCGTATTGAAGATACCGACCAAACACGTTATGTAAAAGGAGCAGAAGAATATATTGTTGCTGCTCTAAAATGGTGTGGTATTGAGCCAAACGAAGGTGTTGGTTTTGGTGATGGGCCTTATGCACCATACCGCCAGAGTGAGCGCAAAGAATTAGGGATTTATAAAAAATATGCTGATCAATTAATTGCATCAGGACATGCTTATATCGCGTTTGATACTGCTGAAGAGTTGGATGAAATGCGTAAACGCTTAGAAGCAGCTAAAGTAGTGGCTCCCCAATACAATTCAGTAACACGTCAAAATATGCGTAATTCATTATCGCTTAGCGAAGATGAAGTAGCGAAATTAATAGAAAGCGGTGCACCTTACGTAGTGCGCTTAAAGGTGCCTCGTAATGAGGAAATACGTTTCCATGATATCATCAGAGGCTGGGTAACTGTAAACTCTACTCAGGTAGATGATAAAGTATTATTAAAATCGGATGGCATGCCTACCTACCATTTGGCGCATATTGTGGACGATGTTGAAATGAAAATTACACACGCCGTGCGTGGAGAAGAATGGTTGCCAAGCGCTCCATCTCATATTTTAATATACCGTTATTTAGGATTAGAAGATCAAATGCCTCAATTGGCCCATTTACCGCTCATCTTAAAGCCAGATGGTAATGGAAAATTATCTAAACGTGATAAATCAGGATTACCTATGTTTCCTATTAATTGGCATGATGAACGCACTGGTGAAAGTTATATTGGTTATAGAGAATCAGGATTTACACCTGATGCCTTTATTAATATGTTAGCATTGTTAGGTTGGAATCCAGGCGATAACCGCGAAATTTTGAGTAAGGACGAATTAATCAAAGAATTTTCTTTCGAACGCGTCAATAAATCTGGTGCTAAATTTGATCCAGAAAAAACAAAGTGGTTTAACCAACAATACTTGCGTATGCAAACAGATGAGCAATTAGCTGACTCTGTTGCGTCTTTATTAGAAGCCAAAGGCATCAAAAAGGATAAAGTATTCGTAACTGAATTTTGCAGATTAATAAAAGAGAAAGCACACTTTGTAACTGAGTTTTATGAGTTGGGCTCTTACTTTTTTGTAGCACCAACAAGCTACGACGAAAAGGTAATAACTAAAAAATGGAACGAAAATTCTAAAGCAACTTACACCAAATTAACTGATAAATTGACCAGTTTAGATGTTTGGACCATTGCGTCTATCCACGATTTGTTTGCAGTTGTTGAACCTGAATTAGGAAAAATTGATATGCAAGTAGTGCGAGTGTTAACAACCGGAGTTGCAGGTGGAGCACAATTATTCGACATGTTAGCCTTATTAGGTAAAGAAGAAGTAATTGCCCGATTACGTGCTGCTTTAGCAAAAATGAATTAATATAAATTAAAAAAATATCAAAATTATGCATCCATTACTGAAACAAAATTTATTTTTTATCAAAGAACATGTTGGGATGTTTAAGGCTGCTAATAATTTTGATATTTATAATCCTGATACCCAAGAGCTAATTATGAATTGTCGTGAAGAGCATTTAGGGGTCTTTACCAAGATACTGCGTTTTACAGATTATAAACGTATGACACCTTTTCATGTAGAAATAAAATCGGTTGGCGGCGAAAAAATATTAACCGTAAAACGAGGTGTATCTATTTTTTTATCTAACGTGGAAGTGTTGGATGAAAACGACCACTTAGTAGGGCGATTTAAACAAAAGTTTTTCTCGATAGGTGGTAAGTTTGATGTGTTGGATGCCAATGATAATGTACTATGCACGCTTAAAGGCAGGTGGACTAGTTGGGATTTTAAATTCATGCAAGGTAATGATGAGTTAGCTGGTGTATCTAAAAAATGGGCAGGTTTAGGTAAAGAATTATTTACAACTGCTGATAATTATATGCTGTCTATTAATGAAACTGTGCGTAAGGATGAGCCTACGCGTATTTTAATCGTAGCCGCGGTTATGTGTATTGATATGGTTTTAAAAGAGTAACAGAGTTATTCAGCGATAACTATTTGAAGTCCTACATTTAAGTAAAATAATTTTTCATGACAAAAGTCCTACTAAATAGTAATCAAAAAACGTATAATCAATGGTTAAAAATCATTAAAGAAAAAGTACGTCAAACTCAATTAAAAGCCTCTGTCGCTGTTAATTCGGAATTGATTACTTTTTATTGGGAACTTGGAAAAAGTATTATAGAAAAACAACAGGAAAACGAATGGGGATCTTCTGTTATTGATCAATTAGCGATTGATTTAAAAAAAGAATTTCCAGAAGTAGAAGGTTTTTCACGTTCTAATTTATATTATATAAAACAATTTTACGCATTTTATTCGCAGGGTTCAATTGTCCAACAGGCTGTTGGACAGTCAACCAAAAAGCTCGTCAATAAAGGGATTACAAAAAATAAATTTGTCCCACAAGCTGTGGGACAAATACAAAAAACAGCAATTGTCCCACAAGCTGTGGGACAAATTCCATGGGGGCATCACCGCTTAATCATTGACAAAATAAAAGACTACCAACAAGCGCTTTTTTATTTATACGAAACTATTAAAAACAATTGGAGCAGGAATGTATTAGCGTTACAAATTGAAACCAAGCTTCATAAACGACAAGGAAAAGCGATTAATAATTTTAAATTAACGCTTCCGAAAGCCCAATCCGACTTAGCAATTCAAACACTAAAAGACCCTTACGTGTTTGATTTTATGAATATTAGCAAGCATGCTACAGAACGAGAAATAGAACAGCAACTTACACAGCAATTAGCTAAATTCTTATTAGAACTAGGGCGGGGTTTTGCTTTTATAGGAAATCAATATGCAATCAAGGTTGGTAAAAAAGATTATCGATTGGATTTGTTGTTTTACCACACACAACTAAGATGTTATGTGGTTATCGAGTTGAAAGCGGGAGAGTTTGAACCAGAACACACAGGCAAATTAAATTTTTATTTATCGGCAGTAGATGCGCAATTAAAGCATCCTAAAGATAATCCAAGTATTGGTATTTTGTTGTGCCAAACCAAAGAACATATAGATGTTGAGTACTCGCTTAGAGATACCAGAAAACCAATAGGCGTGAGTGATTTTCAGTTTTTAGATAAGTTACCTAAAAAATTGGAAAACAATTTACCATCGGTAGCTTTATTAGAATCTGAATTAAAAAAAATAACACTAGCTACTACTACTACTACTCAAAAAAAGAAAAGCAAATAAATGGAATTATATTCTGACATTTATTTTATGAACGAGGCATTCAAAGAAGCTCAAAAAGCCTTTGATTTGGATGAAGTACCTGTTGGTGCCATTATAGTGGCAGAAAACAAAATCATTGCGCGCGGACATAATTTAACCGAACAATTAAACGATGTCACAGCTCATGCCGAAATGCAAACAATCACATCAGCTGCTAATTATATTGGTGGTAAATATTTAAATGATTGTACGCTATACGTAACATTGGAGCCATGCTTAAT
>JAYVDU010000370.1:0-3809 GCA_043749245.1 Bacteroidota bacterium
TTAAAACAATTAATGTGACTTATACACCACATGTTGATATTAAATTACCACCAATGATTACGTTTATTAATCCTGCTGTAAGTCCAGCATCATCATCAAGTTCTAATTATAATTATAAAGCAATAATTGGTAATATGCCAACAAACAGTGGCATTACGGTAAAATACAATGGTAGTATTGTTACAAACTTTAGTTACGATGGGTATAATTTAGATTTTATCACTACGTTAAATTCGGGAGCGAATATATTAGAAATAGATGCGATTAATAATGATGGTAATGATATGAAAACTGCTTCGGTTAATTATAAGCCTCGCAATGCACCACACCCACCCGTTGTAACTATTATAAATCCTATAAATACGCCAACCGTAAATACATTAAGTTATGTATTCAATTTTTCTGCAACCAACGTTTCTCAAAATCAACTATCTGTATCATTAAACGGAAATTCAATTTCTGGATTTTCTTTTAGTGGAAACTTAGGTTCATTTACCAGTAATTTAATTAGTGGCAATAATGTCATTACCGTTTCTGCAACAAATGCAGATGGTGCTAATAACAAAACAGAACAAGTATATTTTGATGATGTTGTAGTAGAAACTCCCACTTTAACTACTAATCCTTCAGATCATTCAAAAATAACCATTTGTCACATTCCGCCAGGTAATAATTTAAACCCTCAAACGATAACTATTCCAGTAAGTGCTTGGCCTGCACATCAGGCTCATGGCGATACTCAGGGTACTTGCCCAGTTGAAGGTAAAAAACAAAATAAATCAGGAACTACTGTTACACCAAGAGGAACAAATTCTGTAAATTTAAAAAATACCACAACAACACAATTAAAGGATACTATCAAAAAAACAATCACAGAACCACTAAATGCTCCAAGGCGACCAAGATAACTATGAATTATATATTATTTGACGATTATTCGCGCGACAATTTATTACCATTTACGTTCACCAAACCAATTGGAGAAATACGATTTGGTATTTTAACGATGAAGGAGAAATGGGAAAAAGCTTTAAACACAAGCATTTCATACCATACTCAGGATTATTTGAGTAAACAATTTCCTTTAAAAACAGGAACTGAAAATGTGTTTATTAATGGAAAAATTTGCCCGAACGATGCTTTAATAAAACTCATTTCTAAATTAGAAATAAATACAGGCATCAGATGTGCTAAAGATTTAATAGCTTATAAATGCTCTGATATCAATACATTTGACGCTAATTTAGCATCATCAAATATTAAAGAAATCATAATTTCTTATACGTCTATAAATCAAGTATGGGAAATTTTTTCTAAAAATGGAGAAGCAATAAAATCTGATTTCGAAACACTCACAAAAGAAAAAACATCGCAACCTTTATCATCAACCAATACTATAATTGGAAATAAAGCTGACTTATTTATTGAAGAAGGAGCAAAAATTGAAGCCGCCATATTAAATACAACAACTGGTCCTATCTATATTGGCAAAGATGCTGAAGTAATGGAAGGTTCTGCCATTCGTGGGCCATTCGCTTTATGCGAACACTCTGCTTTAAAATTAAATACAAAAATTTATGGCGCTACCACTATTGGCCCCCATTGCAAAGTTGGTGGTGAAGTAAACAACTCTGTTATTTTTGGCTTTAGCAATAAAGCACACGATGGTTTTTTAGGTAACTCTGTTATTGGCGAATGGTGCAACTTGGGCGCTGATACTAATAATAGTAATTTAAAAAATAATTACGGAAACGTAAAAATATTTAATTACGCACAACATAAAATGATAGACACTGGTTTGCAATTTTGTGGATTGATGATGGGAGATCATAGTAAATGTGGCATAAATACGATGTTTAATACAGGAACCATTGTTGGGGTTGGTGCTAATATTTTTGGCGGAGGCTTCCCTCCTACTCATATTCCCTCATTTAGTTGGGGAGGTGCGGAAGGTATGGAAACTTATAAAATTGAAAAAATGCTTGAAACTGCCCATAGAGTGTATGATAGAAGAGCTTTGAAATTATCCGATGAAGAAATTAAGATCTTAACAACTATCTTCGATCAAACTAAAATCGATAGAAATTTTAAATAATATTATTTTTATAAAAACATTTTATTTAATACTTAATGCAAAAAAAAGAAATTATACAACATATAGTTAATTGGTTAAAAACATACTCTTCTAATTCAAAAACAGAAGGTTTTGTTATTGGTATCTCTGGAGGCATTGATTCAGCGCTAACATCCACGCTTTGTGCGTTAACAGGCAAAAAATTAATTTGCTTAAATATGCCTATTCGTCAACATCATACAGAATATGACAGAGGGCAGGCACATATAAACTGGCTTAAAAAAAACTATCCAAATGTAACGAGTGCAGAAGTAAATCTGACGTCTATTTTGGATGAAATGGAAAAAACTTTCAATCCAGAAATACAAGATTTTTTAACGATGGCTAATACACGTGCTCGTTTGCGAATGACCACTCTGTATGCTTATGCGGGCCATCATCATTTATTAGTTGCAGGAACAGGAAATAAAATAGAAGATTTTGGTATTGGGTTTTATACTAAATATGGTGATGGCGGCGTGGATATTAGCCCTATTGCCGACTTAATGAAATCAGAAGTGTATGCCTTAGCAGCAGAAGTTGGAGTGATTGATTCTATTTTAAATGCACGCCCTACCGATGGCTTGTTTACTGATGGAAGAACGGATGAAGACCAAATTGGAGCTACCTATGATGAGTTGGAATGGGCTATGTTATATATCGAAAACAAAGAGTCATTTGAATTATCTGAACGACAAAATATAGTGATGCAAATTTACCAAAGCAGAAACAGAGCTAATAAACATAAAATGGATCCTATTCCGGTTTGTGTAATACCAAAAGCATTTTTATCCTAAATTTATAGTATGGAAAAAAGAACGTGTATAGAATGTGGCGAATCGTTTAATGGCAGAGCTGATAAAAAGTTTTGTAGTGATATGTGTCGTAATGCCTATAACAATAAGTTAAACAGCGATACTAATAATTACGTTCGTAACATCAATAATATTTTACGAAAAAATCGTCGTATCATGGAAGAATTATTACCTGAGGAAACTGCCAAAGTATCTCACCAAAAATTAATGGATAAAGGATTTAGCTTTAATTACTTCACAAATATCACAACCACTAAAACAGGAAAAAGCTACGTATTTTGTTATGAGTTTGGTTATTTACCAATAGAAGGAAATTATTATTTATTAGTAAAGCGCCGCGCCGAAAACTAGTTAACCCTCAGCTTCTGCCCTATTTTAAGGTAATAGCGTTTGTCCGTTCCATTCAATATACATAATTCTTTCATGGATAAACCATAACGTTTAGCAACTTCGCACCACGAATCGCCGCGCTCAATGGTATATAATGTAGCATTAATTGGATAAGCACAAATACCATAACGTGATTTTTTAATAACGATTGAATCATTCAATGTTTTGTTTTCGGTAAATGAAATGATAGATGCTGGGTTAATGGCCTGTCCTTTAAATCTTACTTCAAAGTGTAAATGTGGCCCACTGCTTCTGCCTGTGTTACCGCCTAATCCAATCAATTGACCAGAAATAACAATTTGTCCTGGCTTTACTTTAATTTTTGATAAATGTGCATAAACGGTTTCCAAACCATTGTAATGTCTAATGATTACAACATTTCCAAAAGCACCTTTAGCTTGCGCAATCCTTACCATACCATCAAATGCAGAGGTAATAGCATCTCCCCTATTTAAATGGATATCGATGCCCTTATGCATTCTGCCATCTCT
>JAYVDU010000371.1:0-12098 GCA_043749245.1 Bacteroidota bacterium
TAGCTACTCACATTTAAAGGAATATTGCAAATGTATAATCCGAGGATACATCCAGAAATTCCCATAATAGAAATAAATAATACTGCAATTGAAACCAACCATTCTTTAAATAAAAATAACAGAACACCAAATACTAATAGGGAAGCCATACATAAAATCAATAATAACTCTTTAAACGACTGTTGTTGCTCTGCATACGCGCCGCCATAAACAATACTATATCCTTGAGGCAAAGGTAAATTTTGTTTAAATGTTTTTTGTATGTCTTTAATGGCTCCCCCTAAATCACGATTTTCTAATCTTGTAGTTAATACAACTGCAGATTTTAAATCTTCTCTTCGGTATTCTATTTCTCCAGGAATAATATTAACCTCGCAAAAAAATGATAAAGGCCGTGTTGTACCATCTGGTAAAAAAATTAATTGCTTTTTAATATTATCTAAATCATTTGTTTTATAATTTGTAAAGCGTAATAATATTCTACGCATCTGCTCTCCATCTTGTAATTGACCTAACTGTAAACCTCCAGTCATGGCTGCTTGAGCAGTGGATGGCACTGGCATATTAGCATTTAATCCTAATGGAATACCTCCTGTATATGCCGTAAGCTGTGTTTGAAAATCAATTAATGAAATTTTATATAAACTTAATTTTTCTTGGTTAGGCATAAAAACAAGTGATGGCCCTGTAGTTACTAAACCATTATTAATATCAACAATACCTGGTATTTGTTGTAAAAGCGAATCAGCTTGCTTTGCATATGTTTTTAATAATTTATAATCATCTCCATATATTTTTATTTGAATAGGAGAGGGTGTACTCATCAAATCTCCTAATAAATCGGAGATTCTTTGTCCAAACGAAATTTCTTCCATTGTGGTAACGGTGCCTTCAATTTCTTTTCGCAACTCATTAATAACTTCTTCTGTTGTTTTAGTTCTATTCTTTTTTAATTGGATAGAATAATCGCCAATATTAGGAGGGTCGGCTCTAAATGCCATGTGTGTGCCAGTTCGGCGAGAATAAGATTCTACATCGGGATGTTTAATTACTATTTTTTCAATTTCTTTACACATCGCATCTGTTTCTTCAATTGAAGTTCCAGCAGGAGAAATATAATCTAACACAATACTTCCTTCATCTAAATCAGGTAAAAAACCTGTTTGTAATTTACCTGAAGCCCAAAAGGCTGATATACCAAGAATGACAACTAGTATAATAGCAATCATTGGTTTTTTAAAAAACCAGGTGAGCCATCTTAATTTATGCATTGCCTTTTCTGCACTATGATCTTTCGGTTTTAAACTATGTTTATACCCAATCATTAAATGCAATACAGGTAATAATAACCAAGTTACTAAAAATGATGTGATCATCGTAATTTGCATTGTATCAGATAACTCTTTAAAAAAACTACCGGCTAATCCACTCATTAATCGAAATGGAAAATGAATAACAATGGTTGCTAATGACGAACCAATCATTGCGGGGAATAAATCTTTAATCGCTTCTTTTACAATAGTGTATTTATCTTTTTCAGGATGGTCTTCATGCCCACGATAGATTTGTTCAATAATCACAATAGCATCATCAATAATTAAGCCTATGGAAGCCGCTATCGCTCCAAGTGACATAATGTTTATTGTGATGCCAACTAAATATAAAATCAATAAAGTAAAAGCTAATGTAATTGGTATAGTTATCATCACAACTAAACTTGCTCTCCACGAACGAAGAAACAAAATCATGACGATGATTGCTAAAAATAATCCTTCATAAATAGTCTTGATAACACTATGTATACTATCTCCTACAAAAGCACTTTGATCATAATATGGTTTTAATACATATCCTTTCGGTAATATTTTTCGTGCCTCAGCTAATTTTTCATTAGCATCTTTTGAAAAATCAATTAAATTAACATCAGGTTGCTTCACTAAATCAACTAATACAGCATTGTTACCATTGGCATTGATAATTAAAAACTCTTGTTGTTCTTGTATTTCTATTTTAGCTACTTCTTTTAATTTTACAATTCGACTCCCATCATTTTTTACAATAATGTTTTCTAAAGCATCGATATCATTTACTCGAGTATCAGTGATTGATAAATACAAACGACGGTAATCATTCAAATATCCATTTGACAAAACAAAATTATTATTATTGAACGTGTTAATTAGTGAGTTCGGATTTAATCCCAAAGAAGATAATTTTATGGGATCCGGAATAATAACAAAATCTTTTGCTTTGCCACCGCGCACTACAACATTGGAAATACCTTTTACTTGAGAAAAAATGGGACGTAATAATAAATTAGCAACATCTCGCGTCGCAACCTGACTGTGCTTTGGTCCTTCTAACGTTAATCCGTATACAGGAAACAACGATTGATTCATTGCTTCTATGGAAAGGTTTACACCAGGAGGCAAATAATTTTTTATTTCATTGATGCGACTTTCTATTTGTGTTTTTTGAGCATAGGTGTCTAAGCCCCATTCAAAATATACATCAATAGTTGATGTTCCCCTACCAGTACTACTTCTTACAATAGTCACTCCTTTAACACGTTTTACGGCACTTTCTAAAGGTTTGGTAATTGTGATCATCATCCTGTCAACTGGCATTTGACCCGCATCAACCAATATAGTAATACGCGGAAATAATACTTCGGGAAATAAATTAGTTTGCATTCGGGTATAAGAAAACCCACCTGCAATTAATAATAGTATGCCAATAAAAATAATTGGTTTAGCAAAAATCTGAAAGTAGTTTTTAGAATTTAACATATCCTTATTTAGTAATTTTTACAGAAGCTGTATCCGTCAAACCATAATTACCGTTAATAATAATTCTGTCTTTACTATTGAATTGTGGCGAGTTTATTTCAATTTCTTTATCATTTTTATTCCCAATAATAACGGGCACTTTAACAGCGGTAGAATCATTTATCAATTTCATTACCCAAAATTCCTGCATCATCTCGTCGCTTAAAACACAAGGCTTTGCAACAATTTGTTTATTGCCTTTCATATTTTTAATGACTTGAATTTTTACAATTAAATTTTCAGGTAAAAAAAGTGATTCTTTACATTTTGCTAATATCGTTTGGGTTTGCGCCAAGCTATTCATCGCACTTAATGGAGTTGTAATAATGGCAGTATGCACCGAATTATCAGGTAATGTAATTGTACAATGGGTCCCTACTTTTGTAAATTGAGTAAACTCGTAAGGAACATTTATTTGAAAAGCTAAATCATTACTCTCAGCAATGGTGCATAATTGTGTGCCTTCTAATACATAATCACCCGTTTGCTGTTTATCAAATGTGCTAATGATACCAGATGCGGGGGCATAAACTTTTATAATTCCTATATTAGTAATGGAGGTATCTATATTAAAAGATTGTTTCCCTAATGCTTTGCTTTCTTTTGTTTGTAATTCATATAATACTTGCCCTTTTATTATTTTATCACCTAAGTGTATATTTACTTTAGTAATGAAAGCAGGGATTTCGGCAGTAATTACATTTCGGTTCAAATAAACAGTGGTTGCTGATAATAACAGGTTATCATCAATTTCGCCAATTCGAATAGAAGATACTTGAACAGGTGATTTTGGTGCAATGCTTGTTTCTTCTTCTGTTGGTATGGTTTTACAGGCTATTAAAAAAACCGAAAATAAAAGGATATAAAAATAATGCTTCATAGTTACCAATTCCAATAATTGTAAGTGTTAATTAATAATAGTTTATTCGATTGCATTAGCACATAATCTCGTTGTAATGCAGCCAAATTTTTGATAGTTGTAATATAGGCTACAACCGATTGTTGCCCTGTTATCACTTCTTTTTTATAGTATTCTAATAATTGTTTATAATCTTTTAATTGATTTGTTGAAATAACTATACGATCATTTAGAGATGATATTTCAACTAGAATTTTGTATTTGCGAATAGTATTTTGTGTTATAAAATTTGATTTATAAGATTGAGTCGATTTTATTAATATATCGGTTTTTTTCTTATTTATACTTTTTTGTTTTCCATCAAAAATATATACAGAAAAATTTAAACCGCCACTTAATCCAAAACGATTTGGTAAAGTTGGTACATACACGCCATTGAGCCCTGTATTTGCATAGGCGCTTAGTTGTGGTTTGTACTTTAGTTCGAAGTTTTTTTGAACTGCCAATAAATTAAGGCTATCCAAACGAAATTTTTCTGTAAAATTTGATTGAGTAGCAGATGAGCTAATAGTTAAATCAAGGTTATTTATAGTAATCAAACTCGTATCATTAATGCCACATAAAATGTTTAAATCCATCAAGTCTCTTCTATATATGGACTTATACATAGCTAAGGTGTTTTGCTGTGTTTGTTGTTCTATTGACACAAGTAACAAATCGGACTGTTTTAGTAAACCATTTTCTGCTAATTTATTAACTACTACTTTTTGTTCATTTATTATTTGTGTAAGTTGTATGATGTAGTCTGTTTGCTTTAAATCTTGAAGGCATAATATATATTGGTCTCCAACAATCTTTTCAATATCATGTTCGCTTAATTTAATAGTATTTAAATTAATTTGATTGGCTACCAACACTTGCTCAGAAGCCATTTTTAATTTACCTGCATTAAATAATGGCTGATTTACATTTAGCATTCCTTGATAAATACCACCGTTACTGGCTGCAATATCATAGCCTGTGTAATTAGTTGCGTCACTCGGGCTAATTTGAAATTCCGTTTTGCCATTATCTCTGTTTATTATGGGAGATACTGCAACGCCAGCATTAAATGTTATTTGCGGTTTAGTGTATAATGCCTTTAATCGCTCTAATTCAGCTTTACTTGCCTCGCTTTGATTTTTATTATCTTTTATTAAAGGGCTGTTTTCTTTGGCTTGATTTATATAAAAGCTTAAATCAGTTTGTGCATTTACATAACTGTGTAAAAAACAAAAGAGAAATAAAATAGGAAATGGATTTTTCATTATTAATGATAAATGTACATTTTAATTCTGAAGCTAATCTTAAGACAGTTTATGAATCTAATCTTCAAGTCCCATTTGCAGCCTTTTTTTATTAAGATTTTCAGGGTCTTCTGATGGATAGTAAATTTGTTCACTATTTTCATTTACATAATATTGGGTGCCATAAATTTGTTTTTCACCTTTTGCAACTTTTATTTTGTCAACATAAAAAGCATAAGATTTTAATTCTACATCTTTATTAATAGCTGCTAATGCAAATATTGACAAATAGCGTTCTCTAATTTGAATAGGAGCAAAGCTTATAATAAAAAATGGAATAGATGACATTTCACCAACTATTTCCTTTGAAGGATTTCCGAATTTACTCAGGATAAATTCAATTTTAGAATATGATATACTATCAAGTAATTTTAGTTGTGATTTAAATAAAATTACTTTGTTTTTATTTATTGTATTTAAGTTTATACTATCAGTTAATTGTCTATTATGTGCTGAAAATTCTTTATCAATTTCATTAAGAGTTAGCATCAATGAATCATTAAGTTTTATTGCCTTGTCTTTGTATTTGGTTTGTATTAGTTTTCCCTTTTGATAAATAGAAATTCTTTCTAGTTCCCCATGTTCATTATAACTCTTCCATTTTCCGTAAAAATAATAGTGTAATGTGTCAATGTTGTCAATGCGAGCGTTACCTTTTAATTTGATGTTTTGGGTTTGATAATAAAAAGTTGTTTTAATTCTTTTAAATCGACATATTTCTTTACGCTCTAATATGCCGTTGTTAGAGTAATAAAAGCTTTTTCCAATAGGTTTTCCATTGTTGAATTTACCCTCCATTGATTTTATTTTTTTCTGTTCATCTATAAAGATTATCCATTTGCCAGTTCGTTCCCCACGTTTATTAAATTTATTCTTATGCTGAGAAAATAAATTAATAGTAATTAGCTGAAGTACAAATAAAATGTGTAAAGTTGAGAGTTTCATATCTTATCAGATAGAAGTATATTCGGGAAATATAATATGTGTTTTAAATACAAACACAGCAGGCCCTTCTAGCCAAATATTATAAAAATTATTTTCTAAAACTTTTTCAAAAGTTACATTTAAGTGGCCACCTAACGTTTTAATAGTACAATTATTTTTAGTAGTGCTATTGCCTGTTAATGCTGCTACTAAGGCGGCTGCTGTAACCCCTGTTCCGCAAGAAAGAGTTTCGTTTTCTACCCCTCGTTCGTATGTACGTACTACTAATTCGTGTTCTTTTTTTTGTATAAAGTTAACGTTAGTGCCTTCAGTCATAAAGCGTTCGTTGTATCTGATATTTTTTCCTTCGGTAAATACATCCAACGAATCGACATCATCAACAAATTTCACATAATGTGGCGACCCTGTATTTAAATAATAATAATTTTCGCCTGTTTCTATATGCTTCACATCGTTCATTTTCAGCGAAACAAATTCATCTTTTATTTTAGCATCATGTAATCCATCGATAGCCATAAACGTTGCTTCCGTTTTAATAATGCCTAAACGCTTGGCAAAGGCTGTGATACAGCGTCCGCCATTGCCACACATGCTGCTTTCGTTGCCGTCGCTATTATAATAAACCATTTTAAAATCTAATCCTTCTTCAAGTTCTAATAACATTAAGCCATCAGCTCCTATTCCAAATCGTCGGTTGCACAACCATTTAATGTGTTCGGTAGTTAAAATAATATCGTTATGACGGTTATCAATTATTACAAAGTCATTACCTGTACCTTGATATTTAAAGCAGTCTAAAATCATTTGAGAAAAATTTGAAAAATAAATTTAATTTATCTTAGCTAATAAATCAGTGTCGTTAACCAATTCCATTGGCTTAAACTCAGCACCAGATGATATTTTATATACCACATCATCATTTTTTAAATAATAATTATCATCAACTTTATAAATAGTGATGCTGCTAAAATCAGACAAGCCATATAATATAACTCTATTACGAGTCATGCGATAGCCTTTAGAATTTAAAGGTGTTTTCCAAAATTCAACAAAAAATAAATTCGGATAATCACTATTGGTAACACCTGCTAATTGGCCGGTAAGTGTATCTCGTTTAGATGAACCATCTAAATTGATAACCTTAATATTTTTTACCGATAATAATTCTTCCTGAGCAACGGTTACATCTTCTTCCTTTAATAAGGCATCAACTTCACTGTAATTAATGTTTGGTGAATGTTTTGTATTAATGGAAATTTTTTTGTTTGCCGTGTTTTTTTGTTCTTTTTTATCAGCAGGAGCATTGATGATGGTTTGTTCGGTTACCTTAATATCATCAATGGTAGGTTTGTTAAATCTTTTAACATAATCGTCTATTTTAAATATAAAAAAAGCGACACCTACCAATAATCCTATGGATACGCCGAAAACAAATGGAGGTATTTTATATTTAAAACGTAGGCTCATTTTGGATGTTTAAAATTACGTATTTTTTCGACGCAGTTAAGTTATGTTAAAAACAAATTTTGAACATAACTTTTGAATTAATTTTGCGTTATAAATCTAAATTACAATCAAACAAAATTTTTAGTAACCATTTAAAGTAATAGAAAAAATGAAAAAAATAATCTCAACAGCCTTTGTAGGCGCTATTGGTGGAGCTTGTGTTTTAATTGCCAATCATTTTTTATTGACACCTAATACAAATCAAGCCGCAAATTATAATCCTTATAAAGCGCCTATACAATTAACAAGTTATTCGGGCGCATTATCAAGTGCTCCTGATTTTATTGCTTCTGCCGAAAAATCAATTAACTCCGTTGTGCACATTAAAACAATTGTAAAAAGTAATAATAATTTGGCGTATGATCCATTTCAGGAATGGTTTTTTGGAGGAAGGCAACGCCAACCCAATATGATGCAAGGCAGTGGTAGTGGCGTTATTATTAGTAACGATGGTTATATTGTGACTAATAATCATGTGGTGAAAGATGCTTCTAAAATAGAAGTCGTGCTAAATGATAAACGGACCTATCAAGCAGAAGTAATAGGCTTAGATCCAAATACGGATTTAGCATTATTAAAAGTGAAAGAAAAAGATTTACCCTTTGTAACTTATGGTAATTCGGATGATGTTAAAATTGGCGAATGGGTATTAGCAGTAGGCAATCCTTTTAATTTGAATTCGACGGTAACGGCAGGTATCATTAGTGCTAAAGGACGTAACATCAATATTTTAGAACATAATAATACGCAAGGCGGTTTAGCGCCTATCGAATCATTTTTGCAGACGGATGCGGCTGTAAACCCCGGTAATAGCGGAGGTGCATTGGTTAATACTACTGGGGAATTAGTGGGTATAAATACTGCTATTGCCTCCAATAACGGCTCCTACCAAGGTTATTCTTTTGCTATACCAGTTAATATTGTGAAAAAAGTAGTGAGTGACTTAATTGAATTCGGAACTGTTCAACGTGCTTATATAGGACTAAGCATCCAAGATATTGACGCCAAGTTTGCTGAGGAAAAACACATCAAGCAATTGAAGGGAGTTTATATCAATGGTTTAACTGAAGGTGGTTCGGGCGAAGAAGCTGGAATTAAAATGGGCGATATTATTACTAAAATTGAAAATGTAGAAGTTAAAACTACTCCCGAATTGCTTGAACAGATTGGTAAATTTAGACCAAGTGATAAAATAAATGTAACACTTATTAGAAACGAAAAAGAAATGACACTAACTGCTGTATTAAAAAATAAAGAAAATAGTTTAGGAATGATTAAAAAGTCTGTGGTATCTAGAACTTCTGTAAATTCGGCAGGGGCAGAGTTTGAAGAGTTAAACGCTGACGATTTATCAAAACTAAAAATTGCTTATGGAGTTAAAATAGTAAAACTGAATGCCGGGAAGTTCGCTAATGCTGGTATAAAGGAAGGTTTTATCATCACATCCATTGATAAGAAAAAAGTAGCAACCACAAAAGATATTCAGTCGTTTTTAGAAAATAAAACGGGAGGCGTGCTGATAGAAGGAGTGTACCCAAATGGAATGAGGGCCTATTATGGCTTCGGGCTATAATTATAATTTACCACAGAGACACTGAGTTGTAGAGGCGATATTAAAATTGAGTATCATGAACTCCTCTTCTTTATTTCTTTATGGCGAAAAGAATCATATCACAAAACTTTAAAATTGCAATTATCTAATAATCAAAACGATACAAACTTGGAAAAAAGCCTATTTTTTTCTATCTTTGTTAGCTTGTAAACCCAAATACAAAAATCATGAGACAGCTAAAAATAACCAAATCCATAACCAATAGAGAAAGTGCATCGTTAGATAAATACTTGCAAGAAATTGGTAGAGAAGAATTAATTACAGCGGAAGAAGAAGTTGTTTTAGCAAAAAAAATTAAAGATGGAGATCAAGATGCATTAGAGAAATTAACTCGTGCAAATTTACGTTTCGTTGTTTCTGTTGCTAAACAATATCAAAACCAAGGATTAAGTTTACCCGATTTAATTAATGAAGGTAATTTGGGTTTAATTAAAGCGGCTCGTCGTTTTGATGAAACTCGTGGTTTTAAATTTATTTCTTATGCCGTTTGGTGGATTCGCCAATCAATATTACAAGCTTTAGCAGAGCAATCACGTATTGTGCGCTTACCGTTAAATCAAGTAGGTTCATTAAATAAAATTAATAAAGCATACTCTAAATTAGAACAAGAATTTGAGCGTGAACCAAGCGCCGAAGAAATTGCTGAGTTGCTAGATTTGCCTATTGACAAGGTTTCTGACACGATGAAAGTTTCTGGTCGTCACGTAAGTATGGATGCTCCTTTTGCTAATGGCGAAGAAAGTTCTTTATTAGATGTATTAGTAAACCATGATTCTTTAAAAGCGGATAATGGTTTGATGATGGAATCATTATCAAAAGAAATTGATCGCGCTTTATCAACGTTAACAGAAAGAGAACGTGATGTGGTTAAATTATTTTTCGGAATAGGTTTAAATCATGGATTAACCTTAGAAGAAATTGGAGATAAGTTTGATTTAACGCGTGAACGTGTGCGTCAAATCAAAGAAAAAGCGATTCGTCGTTTACGCCATTCGTCTCGTAGCAAATTATTACAACAATATTTAGGATAACATTTTTTATCGTTATTTATAAAAGCAAATACTTAAATGGTATTTGCTTTTTTGTTTAAATCAGTTGTTCGTCATTAATGAAGTATATCGTATTATGTTTTTTTTCTTTTCTAAAATAATTGTGTTTCTATTATCACCTTATATGTGGCTGTTTGCTGGCATTCTGTACTTATTGAAAAAATTATGGCACACTCCTTATAAAAAATGGATATTGGGTTTTACAATTTTTGCTTATGTTATTTCAAATTCATTTTTGGTGGATGAGGTAGTAAGAGCTTGGGAATATAATGATGATGATATTTATTTAAAAAAGACTAAATATGATTTAGCCATTGTTTTAGGCGGCATGGGACGAATCGATGAGCGTCAGCAGCGATTTGATTTCACGTATTCAGGAGATAGATTGTTTCAAACACTTCCCTTGTATTTTCAAAACAGAGTTGGTAAAATATTAATAACGGGTGGTTCGGGCAGTATTAGTAAGCCAAACCAACGAGAGGCTATTTATATTAAAAGGTATTTAAAATCTATTTCTATTCCGGATAGTAATATTATTATCGAAAATAATTCAAAAAACACGTACGAAAATGCGGTGTTTACCAAACATATATTAGACAGTATGCAATTTAAGGGTTCAATATTATTGGTGACGTCGTCATTTCACATGCGCCGTTCGTTAGCAATTTTTAATAAAGCAGGATACAAAAATATAACGCCGTATGTTACAAATAAAATATCGGGTTTACGAAAATATGAAATTGACCATTGTTTGATTCCAAATGTTGAAGCTGTTGTTACCTTAAATATCATACTTCATGAAATGTTTGGATACATGACTTATAAGGTTAAAGGTTATTTATAAACCCAGGCATCATAACTCCATTGGGTATTATATACACTGCAGCACATATTTCAAACTTAATAATAAGTTTACATCTACTTTAGTAAATTCGTAACTATAGAAATTTATATTATGGCAACTACAATAAAACAGCTTTTAGATAAAAATAAAAAATCATTTGACAATCATTGTTTTATTGAGTCGATAAACCTCTCTTATATCCTTATTAATAAAGCGTTAAAACAAATCGTTAAAGATGAGTTAAACCAAGAAGTGATTGAACAAAAAATAAAGACATCTAATTTAATTAGTCATATTAAAAAAGAATTTATTGCTAATCCCGCTTTAAAAAGTAAATTATCAAAAAAAGTAGTAAAAGATATTGAGCTCTTCATAAAGCTATACAAAGCGATTGGCAAAGAATTGAAGTATCAGTATCCTGAAAAAAAGATTACCGACACTGCACAGCTTGGCATTAATTGTATTATAATATTAAACACAAGTTTAATAAAAATCAAAAACAATCCTGTTGATTAGATACAATGTTATTTAATTTTTTATTCGACGAAAAAACAATTCTATACTTTAGATTTAATTATTTAAAAGATGACGGTTATTTTTAATCTTAAAATAGATTGATAGCTTTTACTCTTTGATAATGATAAGCTAATATTGAGTTACCGCGAACTTAATTTTAGGTAACGATATTTGTAATATGAAAATGGCATCTATGTTACAACCTATTATAACAGAACACGAAAACAGTTTAATATATGCTCAAACCATTCAAAATGGTTTATTGCCCAAGACAAGGCATTTCGAAAAGTTTTTTAAAAATCATTTTGTACTCTACAAACCCCAAGATAAAATTGGAGGAGATTTTTATTGGTTAACGAAAAAAGATGATGTGATTTTTTTTGCATTGGCAGATTGCACTGGACATGGCATATCTGGCGCCATGTTATCTGTATTAGGAATAAGTTTATTGAATTATGTCATTCAAAAAAACTTTGATAACGTTGGCGATTATTTAACGGAGTTAGATAAAAAATGGATAGAAACATTTAATAATGAAATAACGGATTCGAATTATAATAATGATTGGCTAGAAATCACATTGATATCATTTA
>JAYVDU010000372.1:0-3798 GCA_043749245.1 Bacteroidota bacterium
AGCTGCAACTTCATTCTGTTGAATACCTGCAAAATCTGTCGAAATTGATATAGAGATACCACTAACTTCTGTAAGTTCTTTTTGCAGTTTTTTTAAAACAGAAGGACAAGTTATCCATGCAAAAATGCCACGCAAGGATTTCAAAGGAAAAAGTAACAATCGGGCATCTGTAAAACCTAATGCACCTGCATAATCTTTATCCTCTTTGTTTTCAAACGCCTTTGCAGCTATAGGATATTTTTCTTCATCTGCTTTTGAAAATTTATCAAATCCAAATGCAGTTTGAATTTTAATATGGTCTTCATCAGTTATTGCGTTTTCTTCAAAACTTTCGCGTAAAGCACCTTTTAATCCTGATGCTTCAATTTTGGGAAAGCCAGTATGTCTTTCGCGTTGAATTGGCAAGTCAACAATGCCTAAATCATCACCACTACCAGCGTGCATCGGGGTTTGACAATGGAGAAATAAGGGTCTCGCTATTTTATACATTTCAAGATATTTTTATTTTTCTTTGTTTAGAATTTCTAATAATTGTTTGTCTCAAGTTATCATCAAATTCAATTGTACGCCAATAGTTATCATAAACTGAATATTCTTCAAAACTTTTATAGATATAAACATTGTCATCCACTTTAAAAAAGAATATCCGATATGTATTTCTACCATCATCATAAACAGTTTTATGTGTAAGTTTAGGTCCGATTTTACTATTATTAAAATGAAATTTCGAGCCCAAAATCCTCAAAATCTCATGTTGATTTTGCATTTCAAACCAAACATCATCCGGACAAAAAAAATTAAAGAATTGCTTTTTATAGCTTTCCCAGAACGCAATACCCAAAGAATTTAAAGAGAAATCTCCATTACAACGTTCAAGACAACTTTCTGCTTCATTTACAAAATCGTAGTAGTCATTTTCTTTTAACAAAACATCATTATCAAGTTTTGTAAAAATATTAAAGTATTTTTCAAATAATTCATCATCTCGTTTTAAAGGTAACCTCGGTATTTCGAGTACACCCTCTGTATCTTCAAAAATATATTGAATATCAATGCGATTAACTTGACCTAAGATAGTCATAAAAGGAATTAAGGCTTTGTAGCCTCCTGTAATATTCAAAACAAAATCTTTTGATTCAAAATATTGTCCAACGACAGTATAAAAACGAGTAACGAAATTAGTTAAACCAATTTTAAAATCTATCAAATTTTCAACTTGTAATTTCTCTATAATATCTCGTCCATAAGAATTAGTAAAATAAACAGTCTGTTCATCTTTAAACCAATCTCTAATTATTTCTGCTGCCAAAACAGACAAGATAGAATCTGTCGCCAAAAGATGAACTATCACTTGCTCTCCGTTGGATATTTTAGTAATGCTTTTAATTTCGGCAGAAGCATTACCATTGTTTTTAATTGCATCTTTTACAAGAGACCTTAACCCTTTCCTATTTCCTTTTCCATCTTCCATTGTGGAAGTGTAATCAGTCCATTTTGAAAACCTTTCATTTTTAAGATCTTCATATTTACCACATATTTCAGGATTTTGACCATCTTTTATCAAGTTAGTAAAAATTGAAGTTCCTACCGTTGTTATTATTGTCTTCATGCTCCGATATAAGTTATGCCAAATCCTTCATTGGCTTTTTGTTCAGAAATAGATTGATAATGAAATGCTTCTCTTGCTTCTTGCATTGTTCCACTTAATAATTCAAACCAATAAACAGAACCCGCAGGAATAGCTTTGTACATTGTTTTAGGTTTTTTTAGTTTCACATCAAAACCACCCACATTAACAGGTTTACCTAATACTGTTGCAATGAGTTTTAGTTTCAACGCTTTATATTCTCCTTCAAAACTTGTTTCATTTATCCAATCTGGTAACCAACCTTTATCGAATATCGAGGGAGTTGATAAACAAATCTTGAAACGATTATTATTTAAACTCATAGGTGCATCTATATCTGTGTGTCCATCGGCAACAGCGTTATAAGATGCAACTTTACCTTCTCCTCCAATTCTAAAAAAACTATTTGAAACGAAGTCAAGACCCTCACATTCCACAATAATTGAAGTTTCTTCGTTTTTAAATCGTTTCATATCTACACGATATAAACTCCCTTCTTCCGAAGTTCGTGTATCGAATTGTCTTCCAATCCCAATTTTGCTTTCTTCAATTAAATAATCTTCTTCGACTTGGACAGATGCGACTCCTTTCAAATATCGTTCATAGGGTTGATATTTTATTAAGCTGTTTGAGGCAAATTCTTCTACAAACTTATGTTGCAGAGGCATCGCAATCATTGAAGGCGCATTTTTACAAAATGCTTTATTAAGTTGAAGTTGTAAAATTGACTTATTGTTTTTATTACCTTTTTCGTGCACTAAATCTCGTGGAACGGGTAAAGCAATACTGTTATTATTAAACTCAACAAAAATTCCTTTTATCGATAAATTTTTTGACTCTTCAATGTTTTTATCTACAAAACCATCAAGTTTTTCAGAAATCCATGCAGTACGTAAAGCACCATAAATAACACTTGGAGAAGGTGGAAAAATTCCATCTGCCCAAGAATCATCTCCCATTGTAAAAGGCTTACCATCACGAAAAAAGAAAGTATCAAACGGGTTGATACGTAATATTGTCGTTGCCATTTATTCAGATTTAATTTGTCTTTTAGTGAATTGAACAATGTTTAATGCTTCGGTGAAGTTTTCAAAAGTTTTACTTTCTTTAAAATCTTCTACAACCACTTCGGGCATTATACCAAGTGATTTTTCAGGCATTTTTGAACGTTTAACCAATCTTTCAATTTCTTTCAAAGCCAACTTTTCACCAACACCCGATTTCACAAAATCAGATTTCGGGTTTTTAAAATTACCTTGAAAATCACTTAGTTCAATGTGAATACTTTTGATAAAAGTGTTTGAATAATTTTCCTCTAAAAGTTGCAAATGAATTGTCTCTAATTTTTCTAAATAATCCCATTTAAAAACAGTTTCATGGCTTTCGCCTGAATGTTTTAAGACAGATAAAGCAAAAGCATTGCGGTCGCCTTTTTCTTTTGCCAAATGTTCCATTTCTCGTGCTTTATTCAATACAATGCTTAGAGGTGTTTTGTAATGTGCAATAGCAATTCCTGCTGAAAAAGTAAAATTAAAATCCTCTAAATGAGCAGCAAATTCGCTATTTAGTTTTAGGTTGACTTCTTTGTCAAATTGACTTCTTAATTCAGCCATCACTTTATACAAGTGTGTCAAATTGATAAAACCTAAAAAATCATCCCCTCCAGCATAAACAGTTGCCCCTTTATTTTTTAAACAATTTTCAGCTATTTCTGCAAAATTCAATAGTAGCTCAGATGTTCTTTTCTGAAATAATTTTAATTGAATTTTACAATCATTTTTCAAGAAAAAGCCACTCATTATTTTACCCATGTGGTCGCCATCAAAAACAATTAGAGCATAATATTTTTGAAGTTTCTGATTGTCAACCGCTTTACCCCTAAGGCTTTCTAAGTCGCTTAAGCTAATTTTTTCCAAAACTGCATTGTAACCATTCTTTTTCAAATAGTTTTCAGTCAGATTTTCTTCATAACACAATTGAGCATCAAAGTCTTTCCCAAACATTGATTTAAATAAGTTATAAGCATCTAAGTTTTTTATACTTGATAAATCATTCATCATAGCTATTGTCGCAGTTGAAGGAAAATCGGGTACTTTGCGTTCTAAATTCTTTTCAAAAGCTCGTTTAACAAAACTAACTGCACTCAAACCTTCACCATGTTGTAACATACT
>JAYVDU010000373.1:0-3795 GCA_043749245.1 Bacteroidota bacterium
AACTTACACAAGTGGTTCTCATGAAATTGTATTATCATATCATTTTATAAAAAATAAAAAGAAATTAAATGCGGATGAAGTTGAGTTAAATGATATTGATAATAGTATTAAATCTAAATTAAAAAAACAAAATGAAGAAAGTGCTAAATAGACTGATATTAGTTTTGTTACTTTCAAGCAGTGTTACAATGCTATCTCAAATAGATACGGTATTTTGGTTTGCAGCGCCGTGGGTTACGCCTGGACATGCTAATAACGTTCCCGTTGTATTGAGATTATCATCCTTTAATCATGTAACACAAGTTCGAGTTAGGCAGCCCGCAGGAACATTTGATACAACTTTTTCAATTCCGGCTAATTCCTTAATATCAGAATCATTATCACATTTGATTAATCAAATTGAAAACATTCCTACTAATTCGGTTTTAAATCGAGGAATTAAAATAACCTCCAATTTTCCTATCACAGCAATATATGAAGTAGTAACTAATGGGCTTAATCCAGAAACGTATTCATTAAAAGGACAAAATGGAATGGGAAAAGAATTTATTTGTCCTTTCCAAACGAAAGGTGACAATGGCCCCTTCATGCCAGCACCAAAATCTCAAATTGATATAGTAGCCACTGAAAATGGTACAATTGTTTGGATTACACCAAGGTGTAATGTGGTTGGGCATTTGGCAAATGTAACTTATTCGGTTGGATTAAACGCAGGACAATCCTATGGAATAGAAAATGTGACTAACTTAGAATCGGTAGCCGGACAAAATTTGAGTGGAACTATTGTTGTTTCCAATAAGGCTATTTCTGTTACCGTTTCTGATGATTCTGTACATGGTGTTTCAGGCTGTTATGATTTAATGGGAGATCAAATTGTGCCAGTAGAAGTTATAGGAAATGAATATATTATCAATAAAGGGGGTCTTTATGCTGGGGAGTTTGAAGGAGCTTACATTGTAGCCACTCAAAATTACACTCAATTAACGATTAATGACGGTGTTGTTACAACGGTTTTATTAAATAAAGGCGATACTTATTTTTACCCATCCTTACAACCTCTTACTTATATATTAGGTGATAAGCCTGTATATGTTATCCATGCCAGTGGATTTGGATGTGAGTTAGGGGAAGCAATTATTCCACCTTTAAATTGTGCCGGATCTGATCAAATAAGTTTTACTAGAACAAACACTCAAACCTTTATTTTAAATATTTTATGTAAAACAACTGCTACTGGTAATTTTTCATTAAATGGGAATACAACGTTAGTCCCTGCATCAGGATTTACAATTGTACCTGGTACAAGTGGTGTTTGGAGTGGTTTCAAAAAAAGCTTCACAACTCTCGAAATTCCAGTTGGTATCACAAGCTTATTATCAAATTCAAATCCGATTGATAGTTTATTTTCTATGGGTGTAATTAATGGTGGTGCAAGCACTGGTTGCTTATATCACTACATGTCTTCTTTTTTAAGAAAAGTATTTACAAATGCAGGTCCCGATAAAAATTTATGTACAGCTACGACTACTATTTCGTTAAACGGAACGGTTGATGGGGGTGCAGTTACAGGTATTTGGACAACTCCAAACGGAACAGGAACGTTTGGTAATCCTGTAAGTTTGAATACAACGTATACATTTAGTCCAAACGATTTAAATCAACCACAAATAAAATTTATACTATCATCTACCGGTAACTGTGTTCCTATTAGAGATACATTTATAGTTAATTTATTTAAGTCGGCAACTGTCCATGCGGGTAATGGATCAACGCGATGTAAAAACAATATTTCACCTATTGCCTTATCCGGAGCTGTACAATATGCATTTGGATCAGCGTGGTCATCCTCAGGCTCTGGTTCATTTGGAAGTATAGCGTCTGTTAATACAACTTACATTCCCTCGCCAATAGACTTAACATTAGATTCAATTAAAATTAAACTGACCTCTATTGGAAACTTAAATGGTTGCCCTAATACAAAAGATAGTTTGTATATTAAATTTACTCCTGCACCAATAGTTTCTATAGGACCAGATTTATACGCCTGTTCTAATAATGCAACGGTAGCAATTAGTGGCTCTGTTACAGCAGGTTCTACTACTGGATTATGGACAGGCACAGGCTCTGGATTGTTTTCTCCATCAACAACTTCCTTAAATACAATTTATCAATTAAGTGCTTCGGATATTACACAAGGGTTTGTTGTAATTAAACTTACATCTACTAATAATGGCAATTGTAAATTAGTATACGATAGTTTAATTGTGACGGTTACCCCTCCGCCAGTTGTAAACGCAGGAATCAACGATACGATTTGCTCGAGCAATGTATTTTATCCCATCAATGGTTCAGTGGTAGGTGGTGCTAATGCTGGCGCTTGGACAACTCTTGGTAATGGTGTATTTGGAAATGCGAATAATTTGAATACGATTTATACCTTAGGGCAAGCAGACACCCTAGCGGGACAAGTGAAACTGGTATTGACATCAACAGGAAGTAATTGTGCTCCAAAAACAGATACCTTATTAATAACCATTGCTAAATCGCCTTTAGTAAACTCAGGGCCTGACAAAACAATGTGCGATAATCAAAAAATATTATTAAATGGAAGTGTCGTAGGATTAACCACTTCGGGAGCTTGGACTACTTTTGGTACAGGTGCATTTACACCGAACGATTCTTTATTAATGACCTATTATCAGCCATCAGCTATTGATGTTGCCAATGGATTTGTGAAATTAGTATTGTCTTCTACTTATAATAAGGGTTGTTCGGCTATATCAGACACGATTAAACTTACATTTAAAGCTGCTCCAAATGCTGACTTTATTGCTAATAACGAATGTGCTAAAAAACCAGCTTTATTTACTGATAATTCAACAACTACAGGAACGATTGTAGCTTGGGCATGGAATTTTGGAGATGCAGGAACATCTTCTTTAAATAGTCCTACTCATAGTTACCTTAATCCAGGGACTTACACTGTAACTCATGTGGTAACTAGTAGTAATGGATGTAAGGATACCATTAAGAAACCCATCGATATTTATTTTTTACCTCAAGCCTTCTTTTATCAAAATACACCCTGTGTTGGAAATCTCACTCAGTTTGTTGATTCTTCAAAAACATTATCAGGAAGTTTAATTTCATGGAATTGGAATTTTGGAGATAATAGCACTTCAGGAATTCAGAATCCACCTCATGCTTTTAGTCAAGCACAAAATTACACGGTATCCTTAATTGTGACGAGTTCATTTGGTTGTAAAGATACTATCAAAAAGACAGTAACAGTTATTCCGGGGCCTATTGGTGCTTTTAGCATTAACCCAAATCCATTAGAGGCATTGGAAACAGCAACATTTACAGATTTAACAACAGGACCATCATCAATAACAAATTGGTTTTGGAATTTTGGTGATTCGACAGCTACTAATGTTCAAAATCCTCAACATAGTTATAATGGACAAGGTGATTACATTGTTATTTTAGTGGTAAAAGATATTAATGGCTGCATAGACACTGTGAGAAAAGATATTTCAGTAATTTTATTACCCGACGTTCCAACTGCCTTTACACCTAATGGTGATGGTCAAAATGATGTGTTTTTAGTCAGAGGCGGTCCTTTTAAAACTATGAATTTGCGTATTTATAATAATTGGGGACAATTTATTTTTGAATCTAATAATCAGTTAGAGGCCTGGAATGGCACGTTTAATGGGACTGAACAACCATTAGGGGTTTTTGTTTGGGTGGTGGAGGTTGAAATGTTAAACGGTAAGAAAATTAAAAAAACGG
>JAYVDU010000374.1:0-3780 GCA_043749245.1 Bacteroidota bacterium
ATTAAAAAATATAAAATACGTTTACTCAAAAATATAAAATAGTAAGTGATTGTTGCTTAACTACAAAGAAACGAAAATTACAGCAGTTTAGTATGTGAAACTCCTAAAAACTATTAAAATGGGGGTGTTAATGAGTGGATGCATTTTATTTTATTAATGATGGGGTTGTTGTGAAAGATTAACCGCTTCTCTCACCAATTTTCTGCAAATTTTATCAACTTCAATATTATAATTTGCAATTTCAGATTCTTTTTGATGTGCTTTAATCTTAACAAACTGAATAGAAATACTATTAGCTAGGGCTAACAACACTTTTACCAAATCTACATTTCGGATATCGCTCCCGGCTTTTGTTTTAAAATTACTTTTAATAAATTTAGATTGTCGGTCTATTAATCCTATCACATATTGACTGTCTGAAACAAGTCTTATTTCTTTTATCAACGAATGATTATTTTGTAGATACTCGACAGCGTTAATAACGGCGAGTATTTCCATGCGATTATGAGTTGTATTGATTTCTGTACCACTTAGTGTAATTTTATCATTTCCAATAAATAGGATAGAAGCCCAAGCACCTATACAATGCTGGGTATGACATGAACCATCGGTATAAATTTCGGCGCTCATAAATTGATTTGCTGTCATTATTAGCCGTTATACAGTCAGTTGATGATAAAATAAAATTAATTGAGAGGCTAGCTTTTGATAATTGAACTGCGATTCGGCTAATACACGTGCATTTATTTGTAATTGTTGTTTTTGAGTTGGATTGGATAATAGACTAACAATAGCATTTACAAACTCTTGAGATGTATCTGCAATTAACAACTCTTTGTTTTTAGTATACGGAATGCCTTCTGCTCCAATACTGGTGGTAATGATGGGTTTACCATAAGCTAACCCTTCTACTAATTTAATACGAAGTCCGCTACCAGACCATAAAGGCACTAACATCACATCATAGGTAGCATAAAATAGGGCAGAATCCGCTACGTCTTCTATGATGGTAATACTTTTAGAAGCAACTTGCTTTATTTTTTCGGGCATTCCCCTACCCGCTAATATCAATTGAGCATCAGGTATTTTTTTGAGTACTTCTTGCCAAACATTTGCTAAAAGCCAATCTACAGCCTCAACATTTGGCAACCAATCCATAGATGCAAAATGAAAGATTGTATTAGATTGAGTAGGTTGACGAATTTGTTTATAGGTTTCTAAATTAATGCCTGTTAAACAGGTATGAATTTTTTGTTGAGGTACTAATAGTTGAATACCCTTTTTATCCTCATCCGTAATGGTTACAATCGCGTCTACCAAAGAAAACGCCTCTAATTCAAATGCTTTTAAACGATTGTTTTGTAAGGTGAGGTATGTTTTTTTTAACCAATTTTTTTCGTGAGGCAAATGCCTTTCCCATATTTGATGCTCAATGTTGTGAGCCCTTAAGGTGATTTTTGCTTTAGAATATTTTTTGATGGTAGGGATGTACATTGCCATGAAAACGCCCTCTAATTGCACAATATCAAAAGGAGTTGACGTCAGGATTTTTATTAATGCTTCTTCGTATTCTTTAAAAAAGAACCGACTTACGAAATAAGATTGATTAGAAAATAAATTTAAAAATGCGCCAAATACACCAATATTTGTGTCTTTATAAACTGATAGATAATGTGTTTTTTTTGTAAATGAAACTGGAATGTTATTATCTGATTTAAAATGTTTTTTAGTATTGATGGGTAAAATATGTAACTTAATACCATTATCGGCTAACCCTTCTGCTAAATTACAAATAGCAATAGAACTCCCGTCATTTGCTGGGTAAGGCGCTTTATTGCATAATTGTAGTATTTTCATATCAAATTTAAACCCTGCTCCAATTAATTTTTCTCTTTACTTTTAAATAGTTTTTTAAAAGGCTCTATGTATGCCGTAATATCAAATAATGCGGAGTCTTTGGCGGCTTTGTAGGTTAAGAAAATACCTATAGGTAAAAATATAAGTACGGGAAACCACATTCCTACAAAAACAGGATAAATACCCTTATATATGAACCTTTCGAAAATAATGGAAATCATATAATACATTAAGAAAAACATAACGGCTACCACTACAGGTAATCCCATTCCGCCTTTACGGATAATGGCTCCAAGCGAAGAGCCTACAAAAAATAGTACAATACAAACAAAAGGCATATTTATTTTTTTATGCCATCCTGCTTGATAATCGAGCTTTTGAATTTCTTTACCAGCAATCTCGTCAATCATTGTATCAATAAATGAGCTTGAGCTACGAACCAAATTTTGAGCATTTTCAACACTGCGTTTAAACTCATCTTTATTAAGTTTACCATAAAATTTAACTAAATTTAAATGTTTACCCGAAAGGCTAATGGTATGAAGCGTTCTAGGAATAAAGAATGAGGTAAATTGTGTTTTTAAAATATTTTTTTTCTTATTTATTTGTAAATTAAATGTATCTATTTCTCTATTTATTTGTGCAATACCCATCATTTCGTGATGTCCTTTAAATAAGCTTTCTTCCGTGTTTTTCATTTTAAAACCGGTCATATCAATATTTACATTTAGCTCTTTGTATAATAGTTGCATCAAAGGTCTTCTAATTTTATCTCTATCAGTTTGCATGACATCCTCGTAACGTGTGCCACTATTCAGTTGTATTTGTAAATAGTTGGTATCCGCTGAGGTTTTCATAAAACCACTATCAGCATATAATTGCACGTTATTTCCTAAACCTGCGCTATGATCGTATATACTTAAATTATAAAGCGTTTGTCCATCAGAATTTTTCTTCCCAACCTTAATACTATAACCATCTAA
Source organism: Bacteroidota bacterium (assembly GCA_043749245.1). Lineage (GTDB taxonomy): Bacteria > Bacteroidota > Bacteroidia > B-17B0 > Aurantibacillaceae > UBA4416. The sequence continues at coordinate 2,841 of JAYVDU010000374.1, forward strand.
TTGATTATAATACACGCCTTCCTTAATACTTAATGTAGGTTTTGCTTGCCTTATATCCCACAATAAACGGGAAGATTTTAGCATGATGCTTGGCAACGTATAATTATTAAATATAAAAGAAAAACCAGCTAAGAATAAGATAAAGATGAAGATAGGGCGAATAATTTTAAAAAGAGATAATCCTGATGATTTCATCGCCGCCAATTCATAATTTTCGGCTAAACTACCAAAACTCATAATAGCCGAAAGTAACACTGCTAAAGGAAGCGACGCTGGGATAAATGTAATAAATGAATAGGCGAAGAACTGTGTCAATACCCAATTACTCATGCCTTTACCAACAATATCATCCATATAAGTAAATACATGAATTAAAAAAAACACAAAATTACCGATGAATAATGTTAAAAAGAAAGGCGGTAAATAAGCCTTTAATAAAAAAATATGTAAGGTTTTAAATTTCAAATGTTTAGTATATAGTTCTTGTTTTCATTTGGTTTTATTCAATCAATTAATATAATGTATTCTCTTTAAAAATAAGGAGTAGTGCGCAAATTAGAAGCTAAGAGCCTGTTTAAATGTTATTATCTAATTAAAAATAAATTCTCCTAAAGTAATCAAATTTGACAGGGCTTCCAAAGGAAGTTGATTTATACCTGCTTAGGTCGATTTAGGTTTTTCATGTTGCTTTTGTTACCCACTTGTTACTCTTAAAAATATAAAAAGGGTTACACGACAGTTCATGAACCCAACGAAAAAGATTCATTATAATGAATTTTGTAGTTGGGGATTAAAAACCTTTAAAACCAAAAGAACATGGGAGTAAAATTAAGAGAAAAACAATTGAAAAGCGGACAAATATCCTTTTACTTGGATATTTATCACAACAAAACAAGGTGGTATGAGTTTTTAGAAATCCACATTCACAAAAACAGACCAA
>JAYVDU010000375.1:0-3777 GCA_043749245.1 Bacteroidota bacterium
TTAACATGCAATGCTTCGCTAAATAACGGTGGTCTGTCGTAATAAAAACGGCCACTTAATTCGGCAGCTAAATGTTGCGAATCAGCTGCAGAACCGCCGTTTCCCGCCCAAAGTACTTTTCCGTCATGTTTGTAACAAGTTACTATTTCTTTCACTATTTCTTGAACTGTATTTAAAAGAACATCGTTTTGTAATAAACGTGTTTTTAAATCAATGGATTCTTGTATGCGTTTTTTGAGTAATTGTATCATCGTGTAAAATTAGTAATTCGTAAGCTAAATAATTCAATTTATTATATAAAAGTTAGTTCAAATTCACAATCAAAATTTTGTTCAGATTCTAATTTTATAATTCCTTCTTTGGTTGTAAAGTCTCCTGTAGCATGCTCATAATCGGCTATGCCTAACCAAGGCTCTAAACAGACAAATTGAGAAGTTTGTTTTTTTGTCCAGATGCCAAAGTAAGGCCAATTAAGGCTTTTAAGAGCAACTCCTTTTTTTGTTTTTTTAGAAATCAACTGTACTTCGTTTATCTGGTTGCCTGTAAATACAAGCGCATCTTTATCAAATAATTGTTGGCTAACAGGAAGCCTGTTATCATGTAATTCAATTATGTTTGTTTGTTTTGTAATTAACCCATCATTTAATTCGTTAATGGTTAATGATTTTTTATTTGGAAAAATCAATTCGTAGTCTTCAAATACTTCGTTATGACTTAATGGGCAATTAAAGGCAGGGTGAGCGCCTATCGAAAAATATAAGACACTGTTATCAGGATTAAAAACAGAGTAAGTTACTTTCAAATTATTTTGTAATAAGGTGTATTTAATTTGCAAACTAAAATGAAAAGGAAATACGGTTAATAGTTTTTCGTTGGCAGTTAATTCAAATACAACAATAGAATCAGAATTTTCTATGCAAATAAATTCGTTATCTCTGGCAAAGCCATGCTGAGGCAGTTGATAGGATTTGTTTTGATAAGTATAACAGCCATCTTTTAACTTTCCGACGATGGGAAATAAATTAGGGGCATGTCTGTTCCATATCGTTTTATCAGCTTGCCAAATGTATTCTGTGGCGGTTTCATTAGAAATAACGGAACATAATTCGGCACCAAAGGAGTTTATTTTAACGGATAAAAAATTATTTTTTAATTCGTAAACCATTATTATAAAGTCATTACCCCTTTAATTTTTGCTGCTTTTTCGTATATAGAAATAATTTCATCTACGCTCATTACCACTTGCTTTGCGGTAATGCTCATGTAATTGCCCTTAGCAGATTCTTTTTGTAAAATATCGGCATCATCTTCAAATAAAACTTCTACTAATGCTAATGTTTTATTATCAGCTTTAATAATAAATTTAAACATATATACATAAGGAAAAGTAGGAATACTTTCTTCTAATTTTTTTCTTAAATCGTCGTAAATACCTGTTGCCATTAGTTATTAAAGTAGTGACTGTAAATTAAAATAATTCCGAATAAAATCAACGCAGTACCAGTTACGTAATTTACAATTGTCATTAATTTATCAGTTAACAAGTGTTTTATTTTTCCTGCGAGTTTTACTTTAAATAATTCTACAAATAATACAGCGGTTAAGATTAAACTAAAAAACAGAAGCATTTTAAATAAGGAGTAGTCAAGTGTTTTGCTGATGGCAGTGACATTAGCAAGCCATAGTAACCATACTGTAGGGTTAAATAGATTGAGAAAAAAACCTTTAATGATCATTACTGACGGACTTGGTAATTTGTTTTCTATATCGATGGTATTATCTGTTTTTACTGAATGTTTTTTGAAAAAGAAAGCTCCGAATACAATTAAAATAATGCCTCCAATAATAGCTGAAAACGTTTGTGCCTGTGGAGAGTGCAATAAATTAGACATTCCGAAGTGAACTAATAAGCATACTATAATGCATAAGAAAAAATCGCTGAGAACAACACCCGTTGCTAAAAAGGCACCTGTTTTGTAACCATATTTTATCCCGGTATTTATAAGCGAGAAGAATGCTGGCCCAAATGAGAAGGTCAGCAATATAATCAGCACAAAGGCTTGGGATATTAAACTAAGAATCAAAATGTATGTTTATAATCGTTAATAAATGATTGCCACTCTTTTAAAAGTGTGCCTTTTAATACTCGTGGGAATTTATGCGCTGCGCCTAACTTGCCCTTAGTTGCCATAAAATCTATAAATGCGCTATCTGGTAATATTTTTACAAAAATATCTTTTAGTGCAGCAATACGCTCTACTCTATAATCATCATTAATTTCTTTCAAATAAAAATCTAAACGTTCTTTAATTGCGTCTTCTGAAGATGCTTTATTAGAGCCAATATACCATTGATGTGCAAATAAATTTTGATAAGGAATGCCTGCAACTGCAAATTCGTTGAACTCTAATTTTAAATCATCGGCCGTTAATTTAATAGCACGATTCATGTTTTCTACCGATAAATGTTCGCCACACAAACTCAGGTAATGTTTGGTACGACCAGTAATGACAATCTCTGCATGCTCTAAGTCTGTAAAACGGATAGTATCTCCAATTAAATAACGCCAAGCACCTGCGCAGGTAGACATTAGCAAAGCGTATTCTTTACTTAACTCAACATCTTTAATAGTTAATGCTAAGGCATTCGGTTTTAGATTACCATCTGTATCAAAATTTTGTTCGTTAAATGGTACGAACTCGTAAAAGATGCCATTATCAAGCAACATACGCATACCATTATCTGAATTAGGACGTTCCTGATAAGCTATTAATCCTTCGGAAGCTAAATACGTATCAGAATAGATAAGAGGAAAAGCGGTAAGTTTACCTATACTATTTCTGTAAGGTTCAATGGAAACGCCTGCGTGCACATATATTCGGAGGTTAGGCCAAATATCATGAATCGTTTTTACCTGATAAAATTCAATAATACGTTCTAAAATAATTTGTATCCAAGCCGGTACACCAACAATAACGCCTATATCCCAGTCTTTCGCATTTCTGACAATTTCAATTAGTTTGGTTTCCCAATCTTTGTATCGCGAAATATTTTTTCCGGGTTTATAAAATCGTTGAAACCATACAGGGATGTTAGCAGCTGTAATACCGCTTAAATCGCCCGAATAATGACTACCATTAAAATCTAATAACGTGCTTCCGCCAATCATTAACATTCCTTTTTCGAAATGTTCTTTTGGTAAATCGTAATGTGCTTGTGCTACAATTTGCCTCACACTGCCTCTTTTAAAAGCACGTAACATTTCTTTAGTAACAGGAATGTATTTACTAGATGCTTCTGATGTGCCGGAACTTAATGCGAAATATTTGATATGTCCAGGCCAACATACATAAGGCTCTCCTTTGATGGCTCTATACCACCATTGTTTGTAGATACTACTGTAATCGTACATTTGTACGGTTTGTTGAAAGGCATCAATCGGATTTTTTTCTTGTAGTAATTTTGTGAAATGAAAATGCTCGCCAAAGGCTGTAAATTCAGCTTTTTTTAATAATTTTTTTAATACTTTTTTTTGTTGCACATCAAAGTTACTGCGTTTAGGGATTTTTCCCCTAAGATCGACGGCACGTTTTAATATGGAACCAAGTATTTGCATTTTTTTAGTTATAGATTTATAAAATTATTCATTTAGAGAATTGTTGATTTAGAGAGTGATTAAATAAGGCTTTTTTAATAAAAATTTAAAAAAAACACTAACTCTCTAACTCTCTAATTCACCAACTCACCAATTATCCAATTATTTATGATATCTAAAAT
>JAYVDU010000376.1:0-12010 GCA_043749245.1 Bacteroidota bacterium
TGGTAGGTGATATGTCGGTGGTAGGTCCGCGCCCACACATGCTCAAACATACCGAACAATATTCGGAACTCATCCATACATACTTAGTGCGCCATTTAATAAAACCGGGCATTACGGGTTGGGCGCAGGTTAACGGATTTAGAGGGGAAACTAATACCTTGGAGCAAATGCAAAAACGGGTGGAGTTTGATATTTGGTACATTGAGAACTGGTCGTTTTTACTCGATGTTAAAATTATTTTTAAAACTATTACCAATGTTTTTAGAGGAGAAAAAAATGCGTTTTAGCCCTTCGCTTCTCGACTTCGCTCGAAGTGACAACGCTCAGCAGGACACTGTTCCGTCATTGCGATCACGCCTTAGCGTGAGAAGCAATCTGTTTTAGTTTGAGATTGCTTCGTCGCTGAAAAAGCTCCTCGCAATGACGTACTTCAACAATCTTTACCTTCGCGTGACAACACTCAGCGTGACTTGATAAACAATCAGTATCGCACCTTAATAAAACGTCAAAAAAAATACTAATTCACTAAAAAAAACTATCTTTAAGTTTTTGTAAAAAATAAAATAAATATGATTTTTAAAACAGTAAAGCCCTTTTTTTTATTACTTTTTGCACTCGTCATTGTTGCCTCCTGTACAAATAAAAAGAAAATAGCCTATTTTCAGGGCGCCATGCCCACAAGTGATAGCAACACTAATTACAGTCCTGTATTACGCACTGATGATGTCATATCCATTGGGGTAACCAGCTTGGATATGGATGCTGTAAAACCATTTAATTTACCAGTCGCAAATTTAAATACCACCATGGGAGGTTATAATACTGGAACACCAACCCAACCAGGTTATTTAATAGATGCAGATGGTAACATTGATTTTCCGGTAATTGGTAAACTAAAATTGGGAGGTTTAACGCGTAGTGCCGCTATTGATGTGTTAAAAGAACAGTTAAAACAATATATTAATAATGCCAACATACAATTGCGTATTTTAAATTATAAGGTTACTGTTTTGGGCGAAGTGAGAAACCCCGGCACTTTTACAATTCCCAACGAACGTGTTACGCTTCTCGAGGCCATCGGTATTGCAGGCGATTTGAATATAACGGCCTTGCGCAAAAACGTGTTAGTAATTCGCGATGTGAATGGTAAAAAAACCGAAACACGTATTAACCTAACTTCTAAAGCATTATTCTCGTCGCCGGTTTATTATCTTCAGCAAAATGATGTGGTGTATGTGGAACCTAACAGAGCTAAAATTAATTCTGCTATACTCAATCCTGCAAACGTGAGTTTGATCCTATCCGCTGTTTCATTATTTGTGACAATTGCCATACTAATTAAAAAATAAAAATTATGGAATTAGAACAGTATAATTATTCAGTAGAGGAAACTCAGGAAAATAGTTTAAAAGATATTTTATTTAAGTATTTAATGCACTGGAAATGGTTTGGGCTCAGTGTCATATTGGGGCTTTGCCTTGGCTTTGTGTATCTGCGTTTTCAAACACCCTTATATGAAGTAAATGCGAGCATCTTAATTAAAGATGATAAAAAAGGAGGTGCCATGTCGGATGAACTTTCGGCTTTTGCAGATTTAGGCATTTTAAAAGGCAGTAAAAATATTGATGACGAAATTGAAGTATTAAAGTCGCGCTCGTTAATGACGCTTGTGGTTAATGAATTGAAACTGAATATTTCTTATTATTCAAAAGGAAGACCCATTGAACATGAACGGTATTTTGATACGCCCATTATAGCTAATTACATTGCCAATGATTCGATCTCAAAAAACATACAAGGTAATTGGCTCATTGTGCCTGAATCAAATACAACATTTGCTTTAAGCAATAGTGAGGGAGATTTTATTGGAAAATATAATTTCGGATCTGCCATACAAGTGCCTTTTGGAAAAATAATTTTTACAACAACATCTAATTTTAATAATACAATTATAGATTTTCCTTTTAGGGTAGTTGTTACGCCACTTAATGAGGTTATTGATAAATATTTAAATGCCATTAAAGTGAGTCCGGTTAACAAAAATTCAAACGCCATCACTATCAGTTTAAGAGACCCCCTGCAAGATAAAGCGGCAGCCATCGTTGATAATTTAATTAAGAAACATAATTTAGATGCCATTGCCGATAAAAATCAAGTGAGTAAAAACACAGCCGATTTTATTAACGACCGTATTAGATTTATCACCTCCGAATTATCAGTAGTAGAGAGTGAAGCGGAAGATTTTAAAACGATACATAAATTAACCGATGTAAAATCTGAAGCTGAATTGTTTTTGAAAACTGGCAGCGAAAACGAAATGAGTTTATTGGAGGCTAATACACAGGTTCGTATTTCTGAATTTATGAATGAGTACATTCAAAAACACGATAAGCCAAGCGATTTGATACCAGCCAATTTGGGCTTAAATGATCCTGCTTTGTCGGTACAAACCATTGAATATAATAAATTGGTTTTGGAACGAAATCGCCTGTTAAAAAATAGTAGCGAAAAAAACCCCGTTGTAGAAAATTTAAATAACCAAATAAGCGGATTAAGAAATTCAATTGTTGTGAGTTTAAATAATCTCAATAATGCGTTACAGATAAAAGCGAAAGAGCTTTCCAAAAAAGAAAATGAAATCAATTCAAAGATTGGTACCGTTCCAAAATATGAAAGAGAATACAGAACAATTCAACGTCAACAACAAATTAAAGAAGCGCTCTATTTGTATTTATTACAAAAACGCGAAGAGACCAACATCGCTTTAGCGGTAACGGTTGCTAACGCAAAAATTATTGATAAGGCCTACAGTAATGGCATTCAGGTTGCGCCAAAAAAACAAATTATTTATTTGTCGTCATTTTTAATTGGATTAATATTCCCCATTATTATTCTTTATATTCTTGATTTATTAGACACCAAGGTTCACGATAAAAAAGATACAGATAAAGCTAACATTCCGTTTTTGGGAGATATCCCTTACACAAGTTCTAAACAAAAAATGGTAGTTTTAGAAAACAATAATTCTAATATTGCGGAAGCCTTTCGTTTATTACGCACTAATGTGGAGTTTATTACAGGTGGTAATAAAAGTAATAGTAAAACCATTTTTGTTACTTCAACAATAGGTAAAGAAGGTAAGTCGTTTATTGCACTTAATCTTGCGGCAAGTTTTTCTTTGTCTGGAAAAAAAGTATTATTAATTGGTACCGACCTGAGAGCACCAAAAATACTGGCATATTTAAATATAGCAAACCGTAAGGGACTAATTAATTTTGTTGTAGAAAACGAGTTGAATTTAATGGAGTTAATTTTTAAAGCGCCAAATTTAGAAAATTTTGATATTCTTCCATCAGGGCCGATACCACCTAATCCTGCTGAATTATTAATGCATCCTCGCATTAAAGACATCTTTGAATACGCCAAATCTCATTATGATTATGTGATTGTAGATACTGCGCCAGTTGGTTTAGTGGCGGATACATTGTTGATTTCGCAATATGCAGATGCAACGGTATTTGTGGTTCGCGCCAATTTTTTAGACAAACGGTTGTTACGTATTGCAGAAACATTGAATAGAGAAAAGCGTTTACCAAACATGGCCATCTTAATTAATGGCTCTGATTCCAGAAGAGGCTATGGCTATGGTTACGGCTATGGTTATGGTTACGGAGGTTATGGTTACGGCAATGAAAAGAAAAAATCAACCTGGAAACGATTATTTAAATCGTAACAGTAAAACAGAAACTTAAAAACGCAGGCTCATGAGTCTGCGTTTTTTTTGTTTGTTGTAGCCATGCTAAGCTGGCAGATCTATTACTGAAAGACCAGATTTATTCGCTGTTGCAATAAACGAAGTAGGAATGACTAACGTATTAAGGTCTGAAACAGCTCCCAATGGTGATAACCAAATTCCAGAAATTGGCTCAATAAAAGCAGCAGAAGATATTAAAGGTTTAATTGAAATGGATGCGCAAATCAAAGTAGTAAAAGGGACAAAATATCCAGCTGTTTTTATTAGAAGTGGAATGAATGATGCAAGAGTAGTGCCTTGGATGCCTGCGAAGTTTGCTGCAGTTTTACAAAACAGCAATATTTCAGATAAACCAGTTTTACTTCATGTAAATTATGGCAATGGACATTTTACTTCTGACATTGATGTTATGAATAATGAGTTTGCAGATATGATGTCATTTTCACTTTGGCAAGTTGGACATCCAAAATTTAAAAAAGCAGACTAAAAAAACATGCAAGTAATAAATTTGTCAATATTCATTAAATCGCGTGATACTATAAGACAAATCTCATGATACCACGAAAAATCACGCAATTTAATATCACGAAAAAAAGGAGTGCGATAAATTTTAGCGAAATCACGAGAAACCTCATGATTTCACAACTCAGAGAAATGAAGAAAGAAAAATCTCTGCGTTTTCACGAGAAACCGCTTGATTAAATATATTAGAAAAGGAAAAAAGAAAAAGTTTCGTGAATTCACGAAAAAACATGAGTCACACAAGAAACCGATTTTATTAAATTTTAATCAAAAGGGCATCTAAAGAATGTCCTTAACCCAGCGCATTATTTTTAACAAAGACTCTGTTAATGAAAATTTGCTTTAATTAAGAATGCAACAGGGCTGTAATTCAAGATGGTTTAGAAGCAAATAATTATCCCACGGCATAAAATGCTATGAATTGCTTAAACGCAATATTGTGATTGAAATTGGCTTATTTTGAAAATACAATTTAATGATATTGGGACAATAAAAACACCATATGCTTTTAGCATGATAATTTTAAAACTCCCAAGGATATTACTAGTTAAACGATTAGCTTCGTTTTTAAGATTTCGTTTTCAGCTTTAAGTTTAATAATCACTTCGTTAAACTTTTTTATCTTGTAATGATAAATGCAAATCGCACCGGCAATTAGAGCTATTCCCCCTATTATTATGTAAAGAGTATTGTCTGCATTTTTAGGCATTTTAGTATTTGTTATACTTGTTACAAACGGAGCATTATTAATATACGGGTTCATGTTTAGTAATTTTATAGTGTTTATCATTTAATTGAATTATTGTGTAGTGCATGTAGGAATACCTAACCCATCCGTTTTCGCTTTTTGAAAGTTCTATTGGTCGTTTGAGCATAATTCCATATTTATTAATATCTTCCAAAATTACAGTTGGACCAACATTTCTTAATAGACAATGTATTCTTTTATCCATGGATTTGTGATGAGCTATTAGCTTCCTGTACGACCTATTTTCTTTTTTATTTTTTGCAGTATGAAAATCATCTTTACAAGAAAGAACAGAGCCATCGGTCATTTTTTTTCTTTCACAAAACTTAAGTAAAGCGTGAGTTTGATCTGCAATAGGAGTAACGCAATGTTGGCATTTTCTATTGTCTTTGTATGTGTATGTGTATGTGTTTTCCATTTAATTTTTAGTATTTAAATAATTAATTCAAATTATTTCTTTTTTTTCAACTCATTATTTTGTAGATATTCCATCAAATGATTATGCTTATAAAGGACTCGTCGACCATTTGCTTCTCGTATAAAACCAATCTCTCTTGCATTACGTAAGTTTTGTAGTTTCTTCTTTGAAACCTTAAGAAAACGACTGGCTTCTGTGTCAGAATAAACAGTGTCATTTGTTGGTGAACTTTTGAATAAAAATTCTTCCAATTTTCCTAATTTTTGAAGAATCGGTTGCAGAATTTCTGCAAATTCAGGAAGGGATATTACTATTACTTTATTTTCCATTTTAATGCTATTTCTAGTTTTCTTTAAACAGTAATTGGATATATATCCCTGCCTAAATATTTCAACCAAATTTACGACTCAATTAAATAGGATACCACCGGAATAGGCAATTCCAGTATGAAGAGTATGAAGTACAGTATGAAGAGTATATCAAAAAGTATGAACTGTAGCTGGAATAGTATGTTCAAAACCGCAGAAATATACCATAATCTGTCAATTAGATAGTTTGCAATTTAATAAAGGCAATTCGTAGATAAATTAAGCCAATTTTTGTTTTGGAATTTGAATAATATCAAGTGCACATATTGGTCTTTTGGATTCGCTCATATTGCTCACCAAAGTTGCTGGTTTATCATTCTTAAATTGCTCAAAATTATTTATTAAAAGCATGGCATATCTTATTTTATGAACACGTAATTTTCGATTATACTTTACTGTGAATTGGTATATAAAATAAATCAAAATCCTTTTCTGTTTTGGAAGAATATTAACAGCAAAATATTTACCACTTGGTTCCTTTTTAAAAATAGAAAAATTATTGTATACAAACTCTTTTACATCATTTTCAGACATATAAAATTCATGATTCAACCTATTTTTTGAGGTCGCTAAAAGCATAAAGAAATTCAATATTTCAGCTTCGGAACCATCACATTGAATTTGCTCAAAATTACCCGGTAGATTTGGATTTGTACTAATATCTTTCGGTGTTGTTTTTTCACTTACCTGTGTTGGATTTTGGTTAATGATTTCTATGGGATGATGTTTTTCTGCACTTTCTTCCAGCAATACATTTGCATTTAGTTCAATCTGTTTTGAATGAGGAATTCTTTTCTCAAATTCTAATGCTGATTCCCAAACTTTTAATAATGGATCTATTATTTCATCTATGGCACTTTGATAATATTTTCTATCATACCCATCTTTTCTAAGTTTTGCTTCGATTACTTTACCAATATATTTTCTTTTTTCAGCGTGTAAAAACTGACATATTGCCGCTGGATCTTTTAATTCATCTATTTTTGCAAGAACATCTGTTAAATATCTACATAAATTATCTTTTGCAGCTTCTGCAATTTCATTACCAAATTCTGAAATTTCCTTTATAGCGGTTCCAGTCTTACTGAATAGTTTTTGGTTAAATGCTGCTCTCTCTTTATCTTTTTTTAAGATTAGCGCAAATTCATTATCAAATTTTGATTTCTTGTTTTCTTCCATGTACAGTTTTTTCAATAAGCTATTTACCTAATACCATTTTCATTGTTTCATCTAGTGCTTGTTCATCAAAACTTGCCATATACATTTCAGTAACTTTAAGACTTTTGTGGCCAAGCGCTTTAGAAATACTATACAGGTCCGCTTTTTTCATTCGGGCTATATTAGCAAAACTATGGCGACTGCTATGAAAATGAAGGCGCTTGTTTAGTTTTGCTGATTCTGCTAATTTTTTCAAATCTCCATTGATGCTTGCTGCTTTCGATTCTACCTGCTTTCTCAAATATTCAGCATCAGAATAATCTTCATCATTCTCCAATAAAGGAAAAACAAAATCATCAGGCTTACTATTTCTTTTTTTATACAGTTTTATAATCGCTGTTGATTCGGTGTTTAGTTTAATAGATTTAAAATGCCCGGTTTTGCCCATCTCGTAATGAAGGCGGTCAGCAATGATATTTTTGAACTTTAGTTGAATTAAGTCACTTATTCTTATTCCTGCATTGTTGTATGAAAAGAGGTAATAATTTCTTGCATCAATTTGTTTTTGCTGTTTTGGAGCTATTAATTTAGTTTTTCTTATCTGTTCGATTTCTTTTTCTGAAAGTGATTCTTTTTGTGTTGCTGTGTTTTTTATTTTTAACTTCAAAAATGGATTTTTATCCCGGCTAATGAGTGGTTCATTTTCATTCATAGCTTTATATAAAATCGACCTAATTGTTTTGAGATGATAATTTGCCGTATTGATTTTTACTCCTCCATTTAAAAGAAAACTTTGGTAAGAAGTCAAAAAGTTAACATCAATATCAGAGAACAAAAGCACGCGGCCAGTTTGAAATTCGGTAATTCTTTTTAATACAGAGGTAAAATTCTTACTGGTGCGCACGCTTTTTCGTTCAAGCATAAGTTGCGCAAATTTCTTCCCGTATTCAATGAAATTTTCTGCCTCCTGATATTTAAGTGAAGCTTTAGTTTTTATTAGTAGTGAACTTTGTACACCATCGGATAATGAAACTTGTTGCTTAATCCTTAATACCTCATTAAGCTTTATCTCAATATCCGTATTTATAGCTTTTGAATTTGATAAAGGTTTTTTATCCGGAAATAGCTTAGAGCGTGTTTCTATCAACTTATTATTTACATCATCCCAATTCTCCTTCTTAGCAGAATAACCTGTTGCTATATATCTTGATTTGCGATTAGCGGTAATTCTTATCATTATAGGGTTCATTCCATTAGAATAAGTTTTATATTTGTAGTGTACAAGAGTAACTTTAGCAGCAGACATGTTTGAACCGTTTAAATTGGTTATCAAATTTAAACCAAATGGTTGAAACATGGTTGAATCCTAAAGAGCTATTTACGACTAGTTTTTAACATTTAGAGGAAATCTATAATATCATAACTAATTGTAAATCAATATTAAATGGAATCAAGTGGAAACAACTGTAAACCTTTCGACTCCTGAGCGGAGTCGAAGGGGAAAAGGCGAAGCAGGATTAGAAGGGAAAAAGGCGAAACATTTTCTTTTTTACTATACACTTCGACTTCGCTCAGTGTGACAATAAACCTCCACTCAGTGTGACAGTAAAGCTCCGCTCAGTGTTACAGTTAAACTACATTCAGTGTGACAATAAAACTCCACTCAGTTTTACCAATTAATAATTGAAATTAGAGAAGGTAACCGTTCCGTGCATAAATCATCAAAATAATAATGTCGAGGCTTTGCAGTTTTTATTACATGAAATTTATTATATTTTTGTCTTTAAAACTGTTAAATTGATACAAATTACTAAAGAAGTCGTTATAGACTTTATCCGGAAAAATGAAATAGAACTAAAGTCTACGCATGCAAAATTGTGTTTACCAATTATTAATAGACTATACAAGAAGATGTCCACCGGTATAAAATTTTCAAGCATTAAGGTTGCTGATGGTTTAATAATTGATGGGCACCATAGATATTTGGCTTCACTTTTGGCAAATTTTGAATTGGAAACAGTTATTTCAAGCCGTACTTCTGCAATTGCATTAACTGACTGGATTTTAATTGATTATGTGGAAGAGGATTGGGATACTCAAGCTAAAATAAAGATGTTAAATGAAGAGGATGCTAAATACAATGAAGTTTCCATTGAGAAAATTGTCGAATTACTGAAATAATTGGTACCTTTATTTAAATGTTAATTTTCTTAGACATAGATGGTGTAATGGTTCCTGCCAAAAGTTGGGAAAGACCTGAATTATTAGATGATGGATTTCCTGTTTTTAGTTCAAGGGCTACTCGTGTGCTTCAGAATATTATTTCTGATGATGCTACCGTTATGCTTACTACTTCTCATAAATCGACATACACAATTGATGAATGGAAAACGATTTTTGAGAAAAGAAATATTAGCATCACTAACTTAAAATCTTTAGATAAAAACATTTATAATCTTAGTAGAAAAGATGAAGTTTTAAATTGGTTTAATATTAATGAAATCAATGAAGATTTTGTAATTATCGATGATGATAAATCGTTAAATGCACTTCCCTTATTTTTAAAGGGTAATTTAATTTTAACAAGTTCTTTGGTTGGATTAACTGACCAACACTTAGAGGAAATTAAATCTATTCTTAATAAGGGATTACAGCCTGTTTAATTCTATTTACTAATTACTTTCTTTTATCTTTTACTGAATTATCAAATGGAATTAAATCAAAGAGTTCTCTCATACGCGAACGAACTCTATTTTCATACAATTGTTCTATTTCAGCAGTGGAAATATTGATATTTAAATGGGTTGTGAGTTTGCGAGAAACAAATTTGGGTTTCTTAAAACTACAACATGGCGATGTGTTTAGCTGCCAAACGTTATACTTTAAAGCGCTTGCCCTTGACCCGGATTATGAACCTTTGCTGTTAAACATTGCAGGCTTATATGCTTACAAAAAAGATTTCAAACAAGCAAAAGTCAATTTAGAACGCATACTTAAACGCCATCCAAACAACACTCAAGCTAAGCAGGCATTAGCGCAAATTAAACAGTTTGTTTAATATCATGCTGAGCCTTGGCATGCTGAGCCTTGTCATGCTGAGCCTTGTCATGCTGAGCCTTGTCACCCTGAGCGGAGTCGAAGGGGAAAAGGCGAAGCATCATGATAAACGCGAAGACAAAGCAGGAGTCGAAGGAGACAGGCGAAGCATTTTCTTTAATACTATACACTTCACGCCAATAACTATCGGTACGAAGCATTTTCTTTAATACTATACACTTCGACTTCGCTCAGTGTGACAGTTAAACTCCACTCAGTGCGACAGTATCGCATCATGCTGAGCCTTGTCACCCTGAGCGGAGTCGAAGGGGGCGTCGAAGCATCATGATAAACACGAAGGCGATGATCGTGTCACGTTAAGATAAAAAATCACTTCGCATCTTCGGACTAAATCATATAACCATTTTGGTATTATCGTTTTGGATTTCACTAAATTTAATGAGACTTTAAAACAAACCAGAAAAAAATAGCGAGTATTAGTTTACTCCACATTTAGTATCTTTATAACTAATTAATATGCCTGAGCAACAAAATATAGAATACAAACAGAGTTGGCACGATGACTACTTAAAATGGGTTTGCGGCTTTGCTAATGCCCAAGGAGGCGTGATTTTTATTGGCAAGGACGATAACGGAAATAGTGTTGGTGTTGCAGATTATAAGAAATTAATGGACGATATTCCCAACAAGATCAAAAATGCAATGGGAATAATGGTTGAAGTAAATCTGCATGAGGAGAAAGGACAGTATTTTATTGAGATTGTTGCGCATCCATACTCTGTTCCAATTTCTTTAAGAGGCAGATACTATTACCGCAGCGGAAGTACTAAACAAGAACTAACAGGAGCTTCGTTGAATGAATTTCTATTAAAAAAATCGGGGAAAACATGGGATGATGTAATAGAGCCAAGAGCAAAATTTGATGATATTGACGAAAAATCGGTTGCTACATTTTTAAAAGCATCGGAAAACGCTGGTCGCTTGCCGGAAAATGCTGGATTAACTTTGCCGGAGTTGTTTGAAAAATTACGCCTTACTGAAAATGGGCAATTAAAGCGTGCCGCTTTAATCCTGTTTGGAAAAGATCCTGGTAAATTTTACCCGAACACCTTTGTGAAAATTGGTCGTTTTGGAAAAGATGATGTTGATATAAAATTTCAAGAAACCGAAGAAGGAAATTTAATTGTTTTACTTCAAGGAGTATTAAATCAACTTAATCACAAGTTCCTTACAAGGCCAATAGAATTTGAAGGAATGCACCGAATTGAAAAAGGAGAATACCCCATTCCTGCTATTCGAGAAATGTTATTGAATGCTTTGGTGCATCGCAATTATATGGGTGCACCGATACAAATTCGGATTTATGATCATAAAATAAGTGTTTGGAATGAGGGCTCTTTACCGGAGGGTTTAACGTTTGCTTCTTTAAAGTTATCACATTCATCAAGACCTCGTAATCCAATAATTGCGGATGTAACATTTAAAGGTGGATATATTGATGCGTGGGGAAGAGGAACTATTAAGATTTTAGAAACTTGCAAACTTGCAGAACTTCCAGAACCCGAAATGAAAGAACAAGACGGAGGCTTTATTATTACCCTTTTTAAAAATAATTTAACCGAAGAAAATCTAGTTAAACTTGGATTGAATGACAGGCAATTGAAAGCCATATCTTTTGTTAAGGAGAAAGGGCGAATTACAAATAAAGACTATCAGGAAATAAACACAACCTCTGACAGAACAGCATTAAGAGATTTAGAAAACCTTATCGAATTGAATATTTTTATGAAAGAAGGTGTGAAAAAAGGGACACTCTATAAATTGAAGGTTGGCGGATAAATGGCGGATATATTAACTATTTGGCGGATAAATGGCGGATAAACCCTTGCTGCCAAACGTTATACCTTAAAGCGCTTGCCCTTGACCCGGATTATGAACCTTTGCTATTAAACATTGCAGGCTTATATGCTTACAAAAAAGATTTT
>JAYVDU010000377.1:0-3771 GCA_043749245.1 Bacteroidota bacterium
TTTAAATGGGCTATAGCCCGAGATTACGATTTTATTTTTGAAATGGATTGCGATTTCAGCCATAATCCTGCAGATTTAATTAGATTATTAGAAGCTTGCGAAGCAAATGCAGATGTAGCTGTTGGCTCTCGATATTGCAAAGGTGGCCGAGTAAGTAATTGGCCTTTAGGTCGAATTTTAATGAGTTATTTCGCATCAGTATACGTGCGATTAATTTTATGGATACCTGTAAAGGACACAACTGCTGGCTTTAAATGTTACCGAAAAAAAGTATTACAAACTATTGATTTAGATTCGATTGAATTTATGGGCTATGCGTTTCAAATTGAAATGAAGTATACGGCTTATAAAAAAGGATTTAAGATTGTGGAAGTTCCTATTTTGTTTACAGATCGCGTTTTGGGGGTTAGCAAAATGAGTACTAAAATTTTCAAAGAAGCTTTTTGGGGCGTTGTTGCCATGCGTTTTAAGAAAATAAAGTAGGTTTTATTTTTCGTGTCTTTTTATAAAAAAATCGTTTAATAATTCTCTTTACCAAATCTCAAAATTATTATAAATCATCGCTTTTCCCCATTTTTCTTTACCGTAGTCTTTTATGAGTTGTGCTTTTAAATCAGGCGCCTTCATTGGTTTTTGTTTGATCTTTCTTGGTAACAAAGTTAAAGGATCTTGCTTGGTGGCATCTACACTTTTTGCAAAATAAATAACACCTCCATCTTCTGTTGCTAAACCCAATATAGCTCCCGGTAACCCTATAAAACTTTCTGGGCCTATTGATGAATTAATTTCTGAACAAAACCAAGCGTAAATGCGAACGCTATCACTGGCGTGCCAAATAGCTTTACGACAAACGTATCCACAAATAGATCGTTTATTATCTGTGATTTTCCATGAGAATTTCCGCATGGTATCATCCAATAAAAAAAGTTCTCCCCATATTTTTTTTTCGGTTAAGCGTTTTTTTGTTTGAGTATTTTGATACACTACATTTTTAGTAGTAGCCCAACTCATTTTCTCTGCCAAGTCACTTTCTTGTGGCTTAAATACAGATAAAGAATCATTAAAATATAATTCAAACATATCTATTTTATTTTTATCCTCTTCCTTTAACCAATCTTTTACATCGGGATTCCACTTAAATTTTTTGTATAAATTAGTACGTCGCTCGTATGTTATTTTACCGCTGGTTATTTGCGCTTCAAGCATGTTTGTATTTATAAAAATCAAACACATCACACATAGTGTAAATGCTCTATATATCTTAATCTTAAACATTTTATTTCCTAAATTACATGTCATTTTCAGTTTCTTTAGTTTTATTGCTATTAAATTTGAATGTCAGTTTGAGCAAGAAATAACGCGATATAATATTTGTCTTAACATCTGCAATAACATTACTAGTAGTCGTTCTAACTACATTGATGTTTTGATTAAACATATCATAAGCATAAAATGCAACAATTAAATTTTCATTTTTCAAGAATGTTTTAGCTAAAGAGGCATTCCAAATAAAATAATTTATATTATACCCATTGGCTCTTTTACCATTCATCGTATACGACGCATCACTTTCTAACACAAACTTTTTAGGTAATTTTACATTAATATTACCCGATATGTTTTCGGCTGTATAAGGCTTATTACTGAGCGAATTAAGCGTTGATGATGAGGAATTATATTCGGCATAAGTTGTGATGCCCGCAGTAAACTTCTCTAATTCCAATCTAATATTTATACCCACATTGGTATTGAGACTGGTTGTTGTATTAAGTAAGTTATTAATGTAATTTTTATTGTTTGAATAATTTCCATTAAGATTCGGCTCTAAAATAAATTTCTTTGAAAAAAACGGAAGACTCGTTCCTAAATAGCCCCCATAAGAGTAATTACCATTTACATTGATAGTTTTAGAAACTGTTCTACCGATATTATCATAACTTGTAGCCGTTGTAAAATCATTATTTGTATAGTAATAATTAAACCCCATCCAAGTATATTTACCACTAACCGGTTTCCATGAATTATAATTTAAAGAAACTTGATGCTCGGATGTTGGCAATAAATTTGGATTACCAATATTTATAAAATTTTGATTGGTATTATCTTTAACGGGCTGTAATTGGCTAATGGTAGGGTTTGTAGAATTCATCTTATAGGAGACCTCTAATTGCATATTATCTGAAAACTTATACTTAAAAGATGAAAACGGTAATACATTATCAAAATTTTGCTGAATAGTAGTATTCAAAAATACATTATGATTATTGACGAATACATTACGCACTTTAGTTCCTGCAATGAAACGCAATTTTTTAATTTCATAAATAAATTTCAAACCTCCTCTATTAATCTGCTTAATGTTTTCAAAATTATTGGTGTAATTAGAATCTAATGCGTTGTATTCGCCACCAACATTATTAAATGATTTTTTATCTTGCTTGCTATTATAATACATAAAATCGTAAGACGTTTCTACTTTAATTTTTTTAGTAATGGGTTCTAAAAAGGCAACACCAACATTATGATTTTGATTATCGATGGCATTTGTTTTTTTCTGATCGATAGAACTCAGCGTTTGAGTAGTAGTTGTAAAAAAATGATTGACTGTCTGCAATAGGCTATTACCAGAACTTTTAGAAAAAGCATCAGTGTAATAGAATGATAACAATCTATCTTTCTTCATAAATTTTCGGGTAATCTTAAGATTATTAGAAATATCATAGCCTTTATTATCATTATTATTTAAAATACTTGTGTTGCGTGATTTTACATTATCATTTCTCACAAAATCAGTTTCATTTGAAGTCATTAAATTATCTGACAAAAATTTTATGTTAGTTTTCAACGTCAAATCTGTCAGTGAATCGAGTTTTTGTTCTATTGAAAAATTGATTGCATGCGCTTCCTTTTTTTCTAAAGACTGAGTTAAGTTAGCAGTGGTATAACTTGTATCCGTTAAAAAATATTGAGAATTGGTAG
Source organism: Bacteroidota bacterium (assembly GCA_043749245.1). Lineage (GTDB taxonomy): Bacteria > Bacteroidota > Bacteroidia > B-17B0 > Aurantibacillaceae > UBA4416. The sequence continues at coordinate 2,980 of JAYVDU010000377.1, forward strand.
TGCTCTTTGCATTTAGTATATTACTATTATAAGTGTAATTGGCGGTTACTTTAGTTTTAGGAGATAACTTATCCGAAAAATAAAATCCAGATTTTAATGTTTGTGGAATACCTTGTGGATTATTATTATTGTTCCACGTTCCATTACCATCTTCATCAAGTTCCGGAGTTCCATCCAAACCATATTTATAAATATCTCCCCAGCCAAAACTCGATCTTGGAGTATTCGTGGCTAATCCTGATACGGAAATTTTTAATTTCTTTTTAAAATAATTACCTAAAGCTTCGCCTTCATAAAACTTCTGAAAATCGCTGGCTCCACTAGCCTTTCCGAAATAACCTTGCTTTGCCGAATCTTTTAATTTAAGGTTTAATATCTTTTGTGTTTCTTCTCCTGTAGTAGAATTTGCGGCGTCATCACTTTTTTTATCATACACTTGAACCGATTCGATTGAGTTAGCTGCTAAATTTTTGGTTGCAACAGTTGGATCAGTCCCGAAAAATTCATCTCCATCCACTAATACTTTATCTACTTTTTTACCTTGAGATGTCACGTTCCCCTGTGGATCTACTTTCATGCCAGGCAATTTCTTTAATAAGTCTTCAACAGTTGCATTAGCCTTAACCTTAAAGGAATCGGCGGTATAAATCAATGTATCGCCTTTGTAATAAATAGGATCTTTAAATGCAAAAATAGTAACCTCTTCTAAATTTAAACTTTTGGGTTGAACAATAATTTTACCAAAATCGTATTTCAAATTTTTAGTATCACCAAAAATAAAAAAACCTTGAT
>JAYVDU010000378.1:0-3761 GCA_043749245.1 Bacteroidota bacterium
AAAAAGTTTTCTGTATTTCAATTACCAACTGATGATGCCTTGAATCAAGTTAATACAACTACTTATGATGTTCTTATTAATTTAGGTGATCCTGAACAATTTCAAGCTTTGGCTTTAAGCAAATTAGTAACGGCCAAATGTAGAATAGCTCGCTATCAAAACTCAACCTTTGAGATTACCATTGATAGCGATAAAACAACCAAAATTTCAGATTACTTAAAACAAGTAATTGTATATTTAAACATGATTAATACAACAACCTAAAAATGGCAAAAGCAATAAATTTTACAGGAACAGGTGTGGCAATTGTTACACCATTTACAATTAAAGGAGACGTTGATTTTCCGGCACTAACAAAATTAGTAGAACATATCATAAAAGGACGAGTGGAATATATTGTCGTTTTAGGAACTACTGGCGAAACAGCTACGTTATCAAAGGAAGAAAAGCAACAAGTGATCGCACATATTATTAAATCTACTAAAAACCGCATTCCTTTAGTTTTAGGTGTTGGTGGAAATAACACTGCTGAATTAGTAGAGTCTTTGAAGAAGGATGATTTTACAGGCTTTTCGGCAATACTATCGGTTTCTCCATATTATAACAAGCCCTCTCAAGAAGGAATTTACCAACATTATAAAGCAATTGCTAAAGCTAGTACCTTACCAATTATATTGTATAATGTTCCCGGACGCACGGCGTCAAACATGGCGTGGGAAACAACTATTCGTTTAGCGAAAGAATTTAAAAACATTATTGCTATTAAAGAAGCTAGCGGAAACATTGAGCAGTGCATGAAAATTATTAAACACCGTCCGGATAATTTTTTAATTATTAGTGGCGACGATAATTTAACGTTGCCTTTAATAGCAAGTGGTGCAGACGGTGTGATTTCTGTGGTTGCAAATGCGTATCCAAAAGATTTTAGTGATATGGTTCGTTTTGCTTTGGTTCATGATTTGAAATCAGCACAAAAATTACATTATAAATTAATGGAAATTACTGAGCAATTATTTGCCGATGGAAATCCGGGTGGTGTAAAAGTAGTATTAGCGCAAAAAAATATTACTAAGCCAACTGTTCGTTTGCCTTTAGTAGAGCCTAATGATACAGTAAAATCAAAATTAAAAAAGATCGCTTATTAATCATCTCCCGCAGATTTCACAGATTTACGCAGATTAATTTAGCGCTAATCAGTGAAATCAGTCGAAATAATTTTTTGAACATAATATCGCAATTTGCGACACCTCGTATGAAAAGTTATGATACTAAAAAAACATTATTTTTATTTCAGCGCTAATCTGCGAAATCTGCGGGACAAAATTTTAAAACTATGTTAGAATTCATAAAACAACCTTGGCCTTGGTATGTTGCAGGCGTATTGATTGGCTTAACTGTACCAGCATTATTATTAATAGGAAATAAATCTTTTGGAATATCTTCTTCCTTACGTCATATCTGTGCAGCTTGCATTCCTGCTAATATTAAATTCTTTAAATACGATTGGAAAAAAGAATCGTGGAATTTATTTTTTGTAGGTGGTGTTGCAATTGGTGGTGTTATTGCTTCTTACGTATTAACCAATCCAAACCCTATGGTTATTGCAGAAAGCACCAAACAAGTATTAGCAAGCCATAACGTTAAAGACTTTGAACATTTATTACCAACCGATATTTTTAGTTGGGAAAGTTTATTAACGCTTCGTGGCTTTATCTTTATAGTTGTTGGTGGTTTTATGGTTGGCTTCGGAACTCGCTATGCAGGCGGTTGTACAAGCGGACATGCCATCATGGGTTTATCTAATTTACAATTACCCTCTTTAATTGCCACGTGTTGTTTTATGATTGGCGGCTTTGTAATGACCTGGTTGATCTTACCTTATTTATTAAATATTTAATTAAAATTATCATGGCAACAAATCAAGTAACTAAAGAAAATGATGAGTTTGAATTAAAAGAAACGTGCGTTAATAATTCAGAAGTAAAAAAACCTTGGACAGCCAATTTAGTATATGCCTTTATGGGTATACTCTTCGGAATTGTATTTGTAAAAGCAGAAATCGTAAGTTGGTTTCGCATACAAGAAATGTTTCGTTTCGAATCTTTTCACATGTATGGCGTAATAGGCAGTGCCGTAGTGGTTGGAGCAATCTCTGTGTTTATCATTAAAAAATATAATCTTAAAACAATAGATGGCGAAAAAGTAATGATTGTTCCTAAAACATTTAATAAAGGGCAGATTATTGGAGGATTAATATTTGGATTAGGATGGGCTATCACTGGTGCTTGTCCGGGTCCATTGTTTGCGCAAATTGGAAGTGGGTTTACAGTTATTAGTGTTACTTTTTTAAGCGCCGTTGCAGGCACTTGGGTTTACGGCTATTTTCAAGATAAATTACCACATTAAAAAACAGTATGATTGAACAAAAAACGAAGGCAAACATAACTAAACGAAAGTCATCTGAAAATTAATCAATGTTATTATTATATTGATATTAATCAGTGTTATGTTGGTGGTTTTATTGTACAACTATTTACCTGCTTACGTTCCTAAAAAAAAAATTCTTCCGCCACTATTCAACCAAATTCAAACGGTAATTTCACAGATGCAGCCAAACAAGAAGCGCTCAAACATATTGATACGACTCACTATTGGAAGGCTCCTGATGAAGCAACTCTTTCTTCTACAGAAAAAGAATTAGTTTTATACGGCAAAGAATTAATTGCTCATACTGCTAAATATTATGGAGTAAATGGTACCTTATTTAAATCAGCAACCAATGGCATGAATTGCCAAAACTGCCATTTAGAAGCAGGAACGAAAGTATTTGGAAATAATTACAGTGCTGTTGCATCAACTTACCCTAAATACAGAGCATGTTCGGGAGCCATCGAAAATATTTTCAAACGCGTAAACGATTGTTTTGAGCGCAGTTTAAATGGAAAAGCAATCGATACCACCTCTAAAGAAATGAAAGCCATCGTTGCTTATATCTATTGGTTGGGTAAAGATGTTCCGAAAGGAAAAAAACCTGCGGGCTCAGGATTAAAAGAATTAGCTTTTTTAAATCGTGCGGCTAATTCAGATAACGGACAAAAAATATATGCCGACAAATGTCAATCGTGCCACCAGGCAGATGGTGCTGGACAGATGAATACTGATCAAACAGAATTTACGTACCCACCTTTATGGGGTAAACAAAGTTATAATGATGGTGCGGGCTTGTATCGCTTATCTAACTTCGCAAAGTACGTTAAATACAATATGCCTCAAGGTACTAATCATACTAATGCTCAGCTGACAGATGAAGAAACTTGGGATATTGCAGCCTTCGTTAATTCTCAACCACGACCAAATAAAAACATTACAAAAGATTGGCCTGACATAAATGAAAAACCATTTGATCACCCATTCGGACCATACGCAGATGGCTTTGATGAAAAGCAACATAAATACGGACCATTCAAAGCAATTAAAGAGAAATTAGCAAGCATCAATCATGACAAAAAATAAATTAAATAGTGCTAAAGCATAGCAGGATGATGTATCGGCCAATCGTAGAGATTTTTTAAAGAAGTCGGCTCTTGTAGGATTAGCAGCTGTTTTGAATCCTGTTACAAGCTTTGCTACAGAAACTAATTTATTAGAATCTGTAGCTTTGATAGATGTTAATACAGATGTCACCTCTCAAACAATTACGATTTTAATTACAACAGATATCCATTCGCAATTAAATACGCATGATGAATTTTTTTGGGAAA
>JAYVDU010000379.1:0-3737 GCA_043749245.1 Bacteroidota bacterium
TTGCACAGCGACACTGGCAGACCTACTACCATCTTTTATACAACATACAATAACCTACAACTATTATTGTTTCACGGCACACCTGAGCGGAGTCGAAGCGTAAAAACAAAGCGTGAAAAAGCATTGGAGAAATTCTATAATGCAGAACATCCTTCGACTTCGCTCAGGACGACATAGTCCTTCTGATTCGCTCAGGACGACATACTGTTCATAAAAAAAAGATTAACCACGAATCGTTAACACTGGTACAGTACTAAAAAAAGCTAATTCGTTCGTAACACTGGAGTGGAATAATGAGTGAAATAGTGAGTGTTTTTGAGGTTCTACAACAATCATATCCATGTTGTGATCTTTAACAAAATCAAGAATACCAACACTTACATTATTTTCAGTAAGGATATAAGTTCTATGCTCAGTAGTAGCTAATTTATTTTCTACATATACATCTATATTAGCTTCTTTTTCGTTAATTAAATGATTTTCAGGTATCACGTGTAAAACACTTAATAAACTATTAAATTCATTGTTCAAACTACGCACTTTCATTAACGAAGTGCTTGTTTCAATTTGTTCATCATAAACGCAGGCATAAGCCATGTTGTTTATTGCTTTGTATTTCACTTCGGGAGGAACAATCATTAAAGGCACTGCAATTTTTTTGGCAACCGTAACGGACGTACTGCCAAATATATTTTTTTTGAATTTACTACCATGTCCGCTATTGCCCATTACCACTATATCTACGTTATGGTTTTTAGAAAATTCAGCAATCAAATCAGATGAATCTCCTATTTCCGAAAAACATTCTACTTCAGAAATTTGTGGGTACTCCTTTTTTATTTTAAGTGCTTTCTCATTTAACGTATCCAAACTGTCTTTTTTAACTTCAGCAAAATTATATGCCGCAATACCAAACTCAGGAGTACTAACTGGGATTTGATTAACATGTAATAAAATTAAATTGGCTGAAAAAAAGTTAGCCATGTTAATAGCATAATCAACAGCATTTTCTGCTGTATCTGAAAAATCGGTGGGAACTAATATTTTATTCATTTTAAAAAAATTAAATTGATTATTAAATAAACTTTACTCTGCATTAATAATTAAATGCTATTACGAATTTAAAACCTTATTATCGATATACGATTACTTTTATCACCTTAATTAATGATAAATATCACTATATTAGATTTCAAATAAATTTAAGTTTGACTTATGGACGTAAAATTTTTAGGAGCAACCGAAACAGTTACCGGCAGCAAGCATTTGGTAACAACCGATGCAGGATTTAAAATATTATTAGATTGCGGATTATATCAAGGAGGTGGCAAAGAAAGCGATATCCTCAATAGAAATTTGAACTTTGAACCATCAGAAATTGATGTAGTCATACTATCTCATGCACACATCGATCATTCGGGGAACTTACCTTTATTGGTTAATAAAAGATTTTTAGGTTCTATTTATTGCACTCCACCTACTCTTGCTGTTGTTGAAGTTTTATTATATGATAGTGCTAAAATTCATGAAAACGATATTGAGTATTTGAATAAAAGAAGGGCAGAAAAAAATCAGGAACCTTTAAAACCGTTATATACGTCTAAAGATGTAGATCTTTGTATGAAGCATTTTAAAACGGTTCCTTACCATGCTGATTTTCATTTAAACCAGGAGGCAACTCTTACATTTACTGATGCGGGGCATATCCTGGGCAGTGCGATTGTTAACCTTAAATTAAAACATAAAGATGGTAACACGACAAGCCTTACCTTTACCGGAGATGTAGGCAGATACAATGATTTATTATTAAAAGATCCTGAAAAATTTCCTCAGGCTGATTATATTATTTGTGAATCAACTTATGGCGACAGATTACATGAAGTAGATATAGATGCAGAATTACATTTATTAAACGTTGTAAAACATACCTGCGTTGAGAAAAAAGGAAAATTAATTATTCCCGCATTCAGTTTAGGAAGAACGCAAGAAATTGTTTTTATTTTAGACAAATTAAAAAATAACGGCTTATTACCCAATATTAAGGTATACGTGGATAGTCCAATGTCTGCTAGCATTACCGACATTATGCGTGAAAATGTAACCTGTTTTAATGAAAAATTACAAGAGTATATTAAAACAGATCCAGACCCATTTGGCTTTAATAATTTAAAATACATACGGGATAAAGTAGACTCGATTGCGTTAAACAAGAGCAAAGAACCATGTATTATCATATCAGCCTCAGGCATGATGGATGCAGGACGTATCAAGCATCACATAGCTAATACTATTTCTGATCCTAAAAACACCATTTTAGTAGTTGGGTATTGCACGCCTAACTCGCTTGGTGGGCGCATTAGAGATAAACAAAAAAGTGTGAAAATATTTGGCGAGATGCATGAGGTGAATGCCGAAATAGAAATTATTGATTCGTACAGTGCGCACGCTGATTACGGCGAACTCATCAAATTTTTATCTTGCCAAGACAGTAAACTAGTTAAAAAAATATTTTTAGTACACGGTGAAGCAGAAGCTAAAATATCGTTTAAAGAAAAATTAATAAAAGAAGGCTACAAAGAAATCATCATTCCTCACAAAGGCGAAACTTTTTTATTGAAATAGGTTTTTGAGTAGTATGGTATTTATAAGATAACGAGTAACGCATTTATCTTGAATCAGAATGTAGATAGGTGTTTTACTATAAAGTGGAGTATATATAGTAGTTATGCGTAATTTATAGAAAACCAAACAATATGACAAAAATTCTAACATTAATTTTACTAATTTCAATTGTTGCTTATGGGCAGACAACAACCAAACAAGAATCTGGAAACAATAATTTCCAGACAATTATTGACTGGAAATTATTGGACCAGGCAAACTATTCTATTCAATACCCACAGACTTGGGAATTGAATCAAAGTGGGCAAATGGGGCTAAGTTTTATTTTCCTTTCTCCTTTAGAATCTGATAAAGATAAATTTAGGGAAAATGTTAACCTGTTGATACAAGATTTATCTGGACGAAATATTGATCTTAACAAATACACCGAAATAGCAGAAGGACAAATTAAAACATTGGTGACTAATTCCAATTTGATAGAAAGTAAAAGAATTAAAAATGAAAGAGGTGAATACCATAAAATAATTTATTCTGGAGACCAAGGGATATATCATTTAAAATATGAACAATATTATTGGGTACTTAATGAAAAGGCATTTGTTCTGACATTCACAAGCGAGCAAGGCAAATTTACTGACTATAAGGAAATAGGTGAAAAAATTCTAAACTCATTTATAATAAAAAAATAAACTAGGCATAACCCACGGTTTGCCTCAGTATAGAAGAAGTACAAGCATTTGCAAAATCGGTAGTCACGCCAAAGCTTGATTTATTTTTTCTTTGCAAATGGCAATAAACAGATATTTTCGTTATTAAGTTTTCGGTAAAACGAATTTTAAAACCCAAAAAAAACAAGCCCAGAAAACGTTAGGAATAAGGTGAAGGAAAGAAAATAAATAACATAAAATTAAAAAGAATAAAAAATGAAAAATTATTTACAGTTAACGTTTGTACTTTTGTTTGCGATACAATACTTTTCTTTTGCACAAGGAACCAGTTACTGTGGTCCCTATACAACATCTGCTCCTATTATATTAAATGGAGTAAGCAACCAAACAATCACCGGTTTAGAAATCACTAATCCAACTGGTAATTGCATTCAACTTTCCAATTGT
>JAYVDU010000380.1:0-3731 GCA_043749245.1 Bacteroidota bacterium
TTGATTCAAAAAGAAGAAAAATTTGAAAGTTCTATTCAACCATATAATCTTGGAAATTATTACGATTTGGTTCACAACTCAGTCGGAAATGGAAAAGCCGTTTTATTAAATCCAATTTCTGAGAACGATTATTTAAAATTTATAGAAAAATATAACTCAACGCGATTCATGTTTTATGGCGGTAATCAACAAGCCGAAAAAGATGGAAAGTTATTAAGTCTTGAAGAAATTGCTACACCAATTTCTGATAAAACATTCAATAAAATTGGCGTTTTGAAAATGGATGTTGATAATTTAGGAAGTATTTTTTCATCCCAAGTAAATGAATTCAATACATTCGCTTCCATGTCCGATTTATCTGCTAGGCTCGATTGGTTTTTTGGCGGTTATTTAAATACTATTCGCGATTCTAAATTTAAAGAGACGGTTAACATTATTTATTCTGGTGGAGATGATTTATGTGCTGTTGGCAAATGGGATGCTGTTTTAGATTTTGCTTCAGATGTTCGAATCGCATTTAGAAAATATATTGGAGAATCTGATGGTATTGGTTTATCGGCGGGTTACAGCATTTTCAATCCGAAATTCCCCATTTCAAAAGCAATTCAAGAGGCTGAGAATAATTTGAAACAAGCCAAAGATTTTAAAATAAATGGCTCAAACTCAAATAAGGCTAATAAAAATGCTATTAACTTATTGGGATTAAATGTAAACTGGCAATTTGACCGTGAAAGTCGACGCGAATGGGAATTTGTAAAAAATGTAGAAAAATTTTTTATGGGTTGTCTTGAAGAAAGAATATTAAGTAAAGGGACTTTATACAAACTATTCGACTTTAAAGCACAGAAAGATGACAACGTACTAGATTGGCGATGGCAATCGGCTTACTTCTTTGCTAAATTAGGCAAACCAGAATTGAATATACTTAAAACAGCATTAATTACTGATAAATTTGAATCAGATAATATAAAAGGAAATTTTCCAAATAAGATGTTTGATTTAATCATTTTAGCAGCTAAACTCACAGATTACAATTCAAGATAAATAATTTCTTAAATTAATTACGATTTAAATTATGAGCGATTTAAAAACAGTATGGATAACGGAAGGGATAAAACCTGACACTATAAAATGGGCGGAAGAGTTTGCGAAAGATTTAGCGCAGGCAAAAAAAATATTTGTTAAAGATAAAGAAAAAACAATAAGTGCGATGTCAACCTCGCAATTGCGTAAATTTTTTGGCGAAATAAAAAGAATTCAAGCGCTTGATTTCAAAAACACTGAAGTCAGAGATAGTATTTTAATGCTTAAACCCAAATTAGCTTATGCAGCAGGTAGAGATGAAGGGAAGTCAAAACTAGGAGATTTTTACAAAAAAATGTCTATTGGTCTCGATTCCATTGAACCTAATAATGAAAAACATTTTAGAAATTTCGTAAGAATATTCGAAGCCATAGTCGCTTATCATAAGGAAGCAAGTATTAAATTATTTTAAACGTCTAATTTTTTTTATAAAAACTCAATTATGCAAAAGCTATTTAAGAAACTAATAATCAAAGGAAGTTTAGAATGTTTGACGGGTTTACATATTGGTGACAATAAAGAAAGTACCGATATTGGCGGTGTTGATTCGCCTGTAGTTCGCCGTAGAGATAACGGTCAACCATATATTCCTGGCTCATCGCTAAAAGGAAAAATGAGATGTTTATTGGAGCAAGTTGCGGGCGAAAACGCTGACGGTAAATGCACTAATAAAGGAAGTCAAATTTCTAAATTATTTGGCGCAACCGAAAATGGTAATGATAAAAATAATTTCCCTAATCAACCTTCACGATTGATAGTTCGCGATGCTTTTATGGAAAAGAATTCAGCGGAGTTTTTTAAAAATGCTACTACAACGGATATGCCTTATACAGAGGTGAAATTTGAAAACGTCATCAACAGAATTAAAGGAATTGCTGAACACCCTAGACAAATTGAACGCGTACCTGCTGGGGCAAAATTTGAAATTGAATTTGTAATCAATATTTTCGGAAGTATCGAAGCTAAAGCAGATGAGATTAAATCAATTCAAGAGGCTTATTACCAAACATTGCAAAGAGGAGTTAATTTGATTAATGACGATTATTTAGGTGGAAGTGGCTCACGCGGATATGGCAACATTAAAATCAGTTTGAACCCAATTGAAGAAAAATTATACGCTTAATGGAAAAATTAAGAATTGTTAGATTGGTTTTTAAATCGCCTTTGCATATCCACAACTCACGTGCTGATTATGCAGAAACGTTACGCCAAATACATTCAGATACTATTTATTCTGCCATTATTCAGATGCTTGGAACGCTTGGCAAAGAAGAATTTATAAGATCAATTGGTCAATTCGATGAAAATTCTGGGAATATTCCTTTTACAATATCCTCGCTTTTTCCGTTTGCAAATTCAAAGAGTTTATCGGACACTGATAAAATAGTTTACTTTTTACCTCGTCCCAAAAAACAGTTTAATAATGTTGCTATTGAAACCAATTTCAGTGATGATAAAAAGAAAATAAAAAAAATTGAATGGTTAGATGTTCTATACTTTACTGACCAAATTAAAAATATTGATGGTGCTTCTCCTGAAGAAAAAGATATTTACGATACTATTTATTTGAGCAAATCAGAACTTAAATTCAGTAGTTCTCAAAAAATTGAATCAAAAATTATTTACACTGATTCGTCTGCTCATGCTTCAATACCGAGAGAGCAAGGCAAAATCGAAACAACTCCCTATATTTTTGAGCGACTTCATTTTTCAGAGGGTTGTGGATTTTATTTTTTACTTAAATGCGATGATTATGTCTTAGAAATTATTAAGCCCGCGCTCGATTTACTCAAAGACGAAGGTATTGGTTCGGATAGAAATTTAGGAAATGGTCAATTTGAATATACTGTAATTGATAACATCATTGAAACGCTTCAGTTTGAAAATCTTTTTAGAGTTGAATCGGATTACAAAACAAATCTATCTTTATTTATTCCAGAAAATAAAGAAGAACTTGTTCAAATGTTACCAACTTCTGATAAAAAAATTGGGTACGAATTGGTTAAACGCGGTGGTTGGGTTACAACTGTTCCTTATTTGTCATTGCATAAAAATGCTGTATTCATGTTTTCTGAAGGAAGTGTTTTTAAAATGGATAAAACAGAATGTGGGAAAACAATAAATGTAAAACCCAATTTTGAAGTCAATCATCCTATTTGGCGTGTTGGGAAGAGTTTTTTTGTACCAATCGTAGTTTAATTAAAACTTAAAGTATGCAGAACGAATTTCTTCAGATGCCTCAATCCATAAATGAAAGTAGGATTGTAAAAGCTGAAATTATAACGCCTCTTCATGTTGGAGACGCTTCGGAAAAACTTCTGAAAAGAGGCATTGATTATTTCTATTTGGACGAAAATTTATATTTCGTAAAATTTAACGATTTACTTAAAGCTGCTTCTGAAAAGAATGTGAGAATGGATACTATCTCTAATCTCTTAGCTTCAAATAACAGTAATGAATTGCAGAAATATTTATTCACTACGTTAAAGCTGGATATTAGGGAACTCAGCTACAACATTATTGAGAATTATGGCGAAAATCCAGGGAACGAAATTCGACCATTGATTCAAACAAATGGAAAACCCTTTATTCCAGGCTCATCCATTAAAGGTGCTATTCGGAGTATTTTGTTCAATTACCTTTATTAT